>CAYSWF010000051.1:0-6291 GCA_964434765.1 uncultured Candidatus Saccharibacteria bacterium | reverse complement strand
GATTGTACTAGTAGTGTAATTTCTTATGCCTGAACAAACCACCGCCAAGCTCGTTGTTATTATTCCTGCTCTCAACGAGCAGTACACTATTGCTGATGTCATAAACAACATTCCGCGCCAAATAGCTGGTATCGACGCCATTGACGTTGTGGTTATTGACGATGGTTCAACTGACAAAACAGCTAAGTTGGCATCTGCCGCTAACGCCCACGTCGTTCACCACCCGCGGCCCCTGGGGGTAGGCGCCGCCTTCCATACCGGCTTAAGTTGCGCCTTAGAGCGCGGCGCCGATATCATCGTTAACATAGACGGCGACGGTCAATTTAATCCCCACGACATCCCTAAACTCATTGCTCCCATACTCCAAGGAAAAGCGTGGTTTGTCACCTGCACGCGCTTTGCCAAGCCGGGTTTTATCCCCGACATGCCTGTCATAAAAAGATGGGGCAATAAGTGGATGGTATACCTTATCAATTTTATTACCGGTCAGCGCTTTACCGACGTCTCCTGCGGCTTTCGGGCTTACACGCGCGATGCCGCGCTGCGCCTTATTCTATTTGGACACTTTACCTACACCCAGGAATCATTAATTGATCTGGCGCAGAAAGGCATACCCATAACTGAGGTACCTCTTAAAGTGCGCGGTGAGCGCCTGCACGGCCGCTCCCGGGTAGCGGATAACTTATGGCGCTATGGCATAAAATCTGCCAGCATTATCTTTCGGGCCGCTCGTGACTACCATCCCCTGACTTTCTTTGGCCTACCCGGGCTTATTGTTTTCCTGCTTGGCGTAGCCGGCGGTGTTTTTCTTCTTATCCATTGGCTAAGTTATGGGCAAACCTACCCCTATCGTTCTCTGGTCCAAGTCTCCGGCATTTTCATAATTGTCGGTGTCTTACTTGGTTTTTTAGCTATGTTAGCAGACATGCAACACAGAAATCGTCTTCTTATTGAGAAGATAGTGTATTTGGCTCGCAAAAAAGCCTACGAAGCAAAACATGACATCGCAGAATTTTGACATACGCACCATAAAAAGCGGCGGATTTTCCCCTTGGGCGACACGCGTCGGCCGCCCCAGCGAGGCGGCCGCGCTCGGGCTCGCCCTCGCTCCTCCCGCTGCGGCGGGAGACCGTGCCCGCTCGGGCTGCGCACGGTCGCCAATGAAAAAACCCGCCGCTTATTTACTATGACAAATATCCTCTTTATAACTCGCGCCTGCGGCCAAAGCAAAGGCGGTTTGGAACGCTTAAGCCACGAACTTATTCAAGCTATGTCGCAAAATCCGCTAGTCAATGCTCAAGTTATCAAGCACACTGGCTCCCGTGCCACTTCGCCCTTATTTGTTTTTTCGTGTCTCCCGCGCGCTTTAGCCGCCGCCCGCCACGCCGATGTTGTTCATATCAGCGACCCTTTACTCTCCCTCACCGGCTGGCTTATTAAAAAAATATTCCACAAACCAATTGCCGTAAATGTGCACGGCCTTGACATTACCTACCCGAATTTTCTTTACCAAACCTACCTAAAACTTTTTTTCCGGCACTTCGATGCTTACTTTCCCATCAGCCGGCACGTGAACACATTACTTAACCGCTGGCAGGTATCAGGAACACGAATTGTGGTCAGCCCCGGCATAAATGACCACTTCTTTGATCCCAGTATTACTCGCCAGCAGCTCGGTTCCTTCCTTGCTATGCCACTGACCGGCCGCAAAGTTCTGCTAACTGTCGGCCGGCTGGTCAAACGTAAAGGACATGCTTGGTTCATTTCTAACGTCCTGCCAAAGCTGGCTTCAAACACTCTTTATGTTATTGCCGGCCAGGGACCGGAAGCAAACAACATTAAACAAGCAGCTCTCTTACACCAAGTTAGCAACCGCGTTGTCTTACTGGGCAAGGTACCAGACTCGAACCTAAAAATTCTCTACAACACAGTCGACGTCTTCGTCCAACCAAACATAAAAATCAAACACGATGCCGAAGGCTTCGGTCTTGTCCTACTGGAAGCTGCCTTGTGCCGCCGCCCTGTCTTTGCCGCCGACATTGACGGCATCCCCACCGCCATCCAAGACAATAAAAATGGCGTCCTGGTCGAGAGTCGAAGCCCCCCAGCCTGGATAAACGCTTTAAACTCGCCTCCTACCTCTGTTATAAACTCCCGCGCTTACACGTTGGCCAACTTTTCTTGGGACAAGGCAGCTGATAAATACTGGCTAGCACTGGCTAAACTTCCCGCCACACCACCGTCTTGAACGCCGTCAGCTTTCCCTCTTTCCCTCCTTCCAACCAGCGTCGATATGAGGGCATCTGCAACTGCTCGTATGTACACCGCCCGTCTTCAATTATTTTGTCAGGGTGCACTTGCCATTCGTCAAACACGCTCTTCAGCGCTCGGCGTATAGATAAGTACAGTTTACCTTTATGAAAATGCACTGCTTTAGGATATTGATAGCGGAGTTGTCTCAACAGCTTATCTTCTTCTTCATAACTGCAATGATACTCACAAATATGCGGGCCAATAAAAATATGGTTGATATCATCTGGCACCACGTAAGTAGCGGCATTGGCCAGCAGCCCCCGCACCAGCGTCTTGCGGCTTATATGCAACACCACTGCCGTGCTGTCTGACACCATGACCACTGGCGCGCAATCAGCCGTCTGCACACCCCCCGCCACACCGGCTTCTTTTAACACCACGCCGTCCGCACTCATCTTTCCCGCTATAGTCATAACCTCTACTATATTGCCTCCATGAATCTGGTCAGGAAACAAGGCTGGCTCCGGTAAAATAACTCCCGGCGCTTGCGTCGCTACGCGCCAATTACCCAAGCGAACGACTAACCTATCTAAGGCGGTAAATATTGACGGATGTATTGCTAAAGACTCGGTCATAGGTAGGCAGTTCCCACAATCTTTGCTCGTCGCGTAGCAAAAGTAAATAGTCAGCCTGTTGAAGTACCACCCCTTGAGCAGCCCTATTGCCCGCAAAAGCCGCCGTAACTTGGCTGTACATCTCATCTTGAGGCGACAACCAATAATCAGCGCGCAGCAAAGCTCGCCCCGCAAATGTGGGCACTGCCCACGGTGGATTAGGAGAAGAGAGAATAACAGCATTTATTCCTGTGTTCTGCCCCAGCCAATCTAGTGCCTCCCGCTGTGCTATAGTCACAACTTTCTCATCCTTGAACATCAAATTATCATGGGCGCTGGCCACACTAGCACCAGCCGGCAGTAACGTCGCTAACAGCAAAGCCACCCCCGCCGCCCATACCGATGCTGCCTGTAGAGGCGGGCGGGCCGTGTCAATCAATTGACGACGCAGCCAATAAAATAAACGAATCAACGGGCTAAGTAATAAAGGAAATCCAATCACTAAAGCATGATAGAAAAAGCGCTCTGCGTTCTCAACCACAATATTGCGTGTCGAGAAGAAAAAAGTGACAAAGGCTAACGCCGCCAGTGTCGCAACTATCGTACCCAATAACTGTTGCTTGTCAGCCAAGCACACCGCTGCCAGTAAGGCTATCAATACCGGCCCGAGCTGAACCATAGCCGGCGCCGCCGTATATGAGAAAGCAGGCGACCCCAAAGCTGCCTCGCCTGGAGTGAACACAAAGAATAGAATCACCCAAAACACCACACCTGCCAAATAACCAGCTCGCTGCCCGACCGTCTGTTTAAGGTCAGCGGCTTGCAGTAAATAAAACACAGTTAGCACTGCCACGGCCGCCGTGCCGGTTACCGCGTTCGACAACATGAGCACCAAAGCCACAGCGCTGGCCGGCACCACGTGCCCCCGTATCAATAACGCCGCCTGCAACAAAAACAGTCCTGTCAGAAAAAAGTGACTCTGGGGGTAAACATAGTTATCCCAGGCCAGGGCCAAGACAAACAACACCAGTCCCGCTTGTCCCGCTAGAATTATCAGGCGCGACGGCACACCGAACCACCGTTTCCATTTCTCGTTCGGCTCGGGAAAAGTAGCGTCCCACAACAAGAAGAAAAGCGGCACAGTTAGAACAATTTGTAACAACGTCATCGCTGGCAGAAAATATAGCCAACTGCCTTTTATACCGACTGCCATTAACACACTAGCTACCCCCGCGTGTAAAAGAGTGGGGTATTCCAGCGCGCCTCCGCCAGCGAAGGGGTTGGTGTCAACCAGCCCATCAATTAGCAACGATCGTTGTACTAAGGCTATAAAGGTTGTCGTGTCGCCGTTATAAAACCCATGCGTCACCCAGGCACCGTTTATAAAGCCGTTTGTGTTAATAACCATCCCCGCAGCAACTAACACGACAGCCAGCACCGGTAGGACCGCCAAATCACGCCGTCCGCTGCCCCCACCCGACATATACGGAAAAGATAACCTTCGATAAAACAATAACCAAATAACCAACAAAAGCACTGCTCCCATATCGAAAACCACTTTCGTTTCCATCCCTATTAACACCGTTCTGTCCAACAAAGTCAGCAGCAGCCACTGCCCCTCGAAAAGCGTCCCCGCGGCCGCCAAGTACGTCAGCACCCGCTGGTGCTTAAACAAAACCCCGCTGGCTACAAATGAAGCCAGGCCAAACAAAACTATTGAGATAAACATTCTTGACTAATAGTGATAAATATGATAAGAATATAGCTCGTTCGTTCCCAATTGCAAATCCTTTAATCCCTATCACGAAAGGGTGAAAAATGGGTGTAGCAAGCTATGACCCCACGTGCCCCTTACGCGGCAAAAAGATCGCCGTGTTCGGCGCCACCGGAAACATTGGCCGGTACATCTTCAAACAGCTTGGGTTGCTCGGAGCAAGCCATCACGCCATTGTTCGTAGTGAGTACGTGTTTCGTGACTTCTCTTGGGGAGATCCTGCATGTCCCTACTTTACCGTCATCAATGACCTGCGCCTCCTTAACTCGAAGATGATACTGCCCAACCTGCCAGAACTTGACGGTTACGTTTACTGCATCGGTCACTGTCCAACTGGAGGTTTCGATGACGAAGTGAGCTTACCGTTAAGCGAGTTACCCCTAAATAGGCTGGAACGTGACTTGAATAACCACGTCCTATACCTGGCCAGGGTGCACCAGTACTTACTAGACAAAGAGTTACTCGCTAGAGGCGCCTCCATAGTCGTCATCGGCTCGGCCATCACCCGTCTCGCCGAAGACACCTGCCCGCCCTGGCTCAACGCCTGGCACTACGTCGCTGCCACCGCTGCCAAAGAGGCGCTGGTACGCGGTATGCGGCACGATCCACTCGCCCAAGAACTGGGTTTGCGCATCCATTACCTCGCTTTCGGCGCCGTTGACACGCCTTTTTATGAAGGCTGTGAGCACAAGCCGCCCAAACTGCTGACCATCCAACAAGTCACCGTAGAGGTGATAGAAGCCCTGATAAGCGACGTGGTGGTACACAAGCACGTTCTGCCCTAAACGCCCGCCCCGGACCTGCCGCTCACTACTATGAATCGATTTATAGTAGCGTTACCGTCGGGTCCTTTTTTTATACTTAATCTCGCGTTAGTCTAAACACATACTATGACAACGTCATTAATCATCCCTGCCTACAATGAAGAGAAGCGACTGGGTATTTTTTTGCAGACCATCGTCGATTACTTAAACCAGCGGCCGGAGTATATAAGCGAAATTATTGAGGTTGAGGCTAGCAGTTTTGACGCCACAGTAAGCATAGGTGAAAAATTCAGCCGCCGTTTGCCGCTGTACGTTCTTAAGCATGCTGGAAACAGAGGCAAGGGTGCCGCCGTCCGCACTGGCGTCATGGCCGCCGCCGGTGACCACATTATTTTCATGGACGCTGATGGGGCCACCCCTATTACCGAACTTCCCAAAATGACTGACGCGCTTAAAGAAGATCAAATAGCCATCGGCAATCGCTGGATAGCCGGCTCACAAACTTACCGCCACTCCTCTTTAAGAAAACTAGATGTTTTCATTTATCGACAATACATGAGGCTGTATAGCCTCGGCCAAATAGATACTATGTGTGGTTTTAAGGGCTATCACAGCGCCATCGCTCGCAAACTATTTAGCAATCTTCAAGAAGAACGCTGGATTTTTGATGCCGAAATCGCCTATAAAGCCATCCAAGCCGGCTATACCATAAAGAACTTTCCCATTACCTGGGAATCAAAAGACGGCAGCAAGCTAGACACCAAAACCCTTATCAAAACCGCTTTTCAAATCCGGCCGCTGATCAGAAAAATCCGGTAATCATTTCACCAGGCCGCCAGCCGCGGGTGACGCGGCAGGAAACCGGCGCCGAGGAGCATTAAGCACT
>CAYSWF010000050.1:2281-6445 GCA_964434765.1 uncultured Candidatus Saccharibacteria bacterium | reverse complement strand
AGCGGAACGGGCCAGAGGAATATTAGCCGGCATTGTCCGCAGCGGTACAGGGAATAGTTTTTCTTGTCGGAATATGGATGGGGGCTTGGACTGCTGCAGATGGGGCAGATTGTTGGTGGCATGTACTGGTAATGATTTGCCTCAATAATTTTTTGACTGGAAGATGTAGAAGCTCACTGTGTCGTCTGGTTCAGTAATAACTTGTAGTTTGGTTAGGTTGGGGATTGTTGTTAGAGGTGGCGCGGCCGCGGCTGTCACAATTAATATACTATTGGGTAAGAACGAGGAGGTGTTTGGTGAGCTAGAATCGAAGAACACTTGATTTTTTTCCAGGTCGCGGCCTAGTTTTATCTGAAAAAATTTTGAGTACAGGCTAGCGAACGGTATGCGATTATCAATGTATAGTAATTGGGACTGATGGGCAGCGGTGGCGGCAATGCCTGCCTCCATGGCGCCGCCAATATTGTTGTTAAACCATCCGTAGCTTCGCGTGCGATAATCTCCGTGGTAGTCGTGGAGAAAAAATCCGAATTGGATGGCCGAAGTAATTAACAATATAGACAGCAAGATTTTCAGGTGCTTGTCTTTTGATTTTAATAAATAGGAGGCGCCATATGTGGCAAGTAAGATCAAAAATGGGATAACGACTAACCCGCGGGAGATTCTTTGGGACTGATTGACTAGGGCTGGCGCAATGGGGTAGGTCAAGAAGCCGAAAAGGATTAGTTTTGAGAGCCTGTCTTTCTGTTTAAAGAGAACCTCCAATATGCCAAAGACTGCTAGGATAAGTATGGGGAGAAGAAATGCTCCGGCTTTGTGCGTGGAGTGAATTAGGGAGCTGTCGCCTGTGGTAAAGAGAATTCTGGGGCTGAAATATGTGAAGAATGAAGGGGCAACTACATTACTTAATCTTGATACGTTTAGGACCCCCCAGATACCTCTGGCAGTGTCTATGGTTTCATCGCCTCCGCCGATGTACTGCACTTGGTTTTGTAACGTATCGGGGTGAATGATGAGCCACGGAATAAATATCATGATGGGTAGGATGAACCCAATGAGGAAGAGGGAGTAGAATTTAATATTCTTTCTGATTTCTGGGATAAGGACGATCGCTGATGCCACAAAATAAATAGGCATCATGATTTTTGGGGCATGATAGCTGTGTATTCCGGCCCCCAGCGATAGGCCGGAGAGAAATAGGGCAAGTCCTTTCTTCTCGTCGATAAACTTTTTGAGGAACAGGAGCCAGAGTAGCACGAATGGTACGGGGTAGAGGTTGTCGAGGAGGAGTCGGGAGTGGATGAAGAGCGCAGGAGTTGTGGCGGCAAGAAAGCCGGCAATATAGGTCAAGGCGTGACTTTTGTATGTTCTTTGTATTAGCAGCATGATCAGAAAAATACTGACTAGGCCGATGAAGACGCTGGCCAGCCGGACGCTGGCCTCGGAGAATGGTAAGAAGATTAAAAAGAGGGCGGTGAGGTAGACTATGACCGGGGTAGCCCAAAAGGCGTCCAGGTGTCTGAAGTAAAAAGGCAAAAATTGCCCACTGGTGTCGCGCAGCGAATCTGCAATGGAACGAGCATTCAGGGCAAAAGCGAGTTCATCTTGGTTGAGGTGGACGGGTGTTTCACTTAGGTTGTATGGAAAGATTGTTGTTGCGAGAATGAGTATGATGGCAAAAGGGAGTATGTTGTTGAGCCAGCGTGGCAAACTTATCCAAGCCATGCCATAAACTTAACAGATGTAGCCTCGCGGGTCATCGCCGGCTCTGCCGCAGCGTTTGAATGGCATCGCGCAGCCGGGTTGCTTTCTCAAACTCGAGGTTCTTCGCGGCCAGGTCCATTTTGTTGGTCAGGTCTTTGATGACCCGCTTTACTTCGTCGTCGGGAATGTCTTTAAAGTCGATACTTTCTTCTGCCGCGAGGCCGGGGTGAGTGAGGGAGGAGTCGCGGACGGCTTTGGTGATGGAGCGGGGGGTTATTTTGTATTTTTTGTTGTATCGCTGTTGGATGGCGCGGCGGCGGGACGTTTCGTCAATAGCGTTTTTCATGGAGCCGGTAACTTTGTCGGCGTACATGATGACGCGGCCTTGCGCGTGGCGGGCGGCGCGCCCCATGACCTGAACTAAGGAGGTGCTGGAGCGTAAAAATCCTTCTTTGTCGGCATCCATGACGGCGACTAAGGAAACTTCGGGCAAGTCAAGGCCTTCGCGCAGCAGATTGATGCCGACTAAAACATCATAAGTGCCCAGTCTTAAGTCGCGCAGGATGGCCAGACGTTCGAAAGTATCAATGTCGGAGTGCAGGTAAGCGGCTTTAATGCCCATTTCTATTAGGTAGGTGGAGAGCTCCTCGGCCAGGCGTTTAGTGAGAGTGGTGACGAGGACCCGACCGCGGGCCTCCTCAACCCCACTTCGCCCTTCGGGCTTCGCGGGGCAGGCACCTGGAATATTGGGTGATAATACGCCAGGCTTGCCCTCCGAAGCTTTAGCGGAGGGGGGTGTTTTCCCGGCCCGCTTTTGGATTTCGTCTATGACGTCGTCGACTTGATACGCGATGGGACGGACGTCAATGGCGGGGTCGAGTAGGCCGGTCGGTCGGACGATTTGTTCGACTAACTGCTCACTGGTGTGGCGCTCATAGTCGGCGGGGGTAGCAGAGACAAAGACAGTTTGTCCTAGCCGGTCCTCGAACTCGTGGAATTTAAGAGGGCGGTTGTCGCGGGCGGACGGCAGACGAAAGCCGAATCTGATTAGGTTGTCTTTGCGGGCGGCGTCGCCGCCGGGCATGGCGCCGATTTGGGGGATGGTCATGTGGGATTCGTCGATGAAAACCAGAAAATCTTTTTGGAAAGAGTGGATGAAGTAGTCGATGAGAGTGGCAGGGGGTTCTCCCGGGGCGCGGCCGTCTAAGTGGCGGGAGTAGTTTTCAATGCCGGAGACGTAGCCTATTTGTTCCATCATCTCTAGGTCGTAGTTGGTGCGTTGTTCCAGCCGCTGGGCTTCCAGTGATTTGTTCTGCCGTTTGAGCCGTGACAGTTGTTCTTTTAGCTCGCGGCGAATATCAGAGAGAGCGCGTGGCAAGTTGGCGGCCGGGGAAATAAAGAAGGTAGCCGGGAAAACAGCGGCAGTTTTTGGGGTGGCCAGCATTTGGCCGGTCAGGTCGTCTAGAATGGCGAGGCGGTCGATTTTAGGGCCGAGGAACTCGAGGTGCAGGATAGCATCCTCCCCCGCCGGGTGAATGTCGATGGTGTCGCCACGGACACGGTAGGTGCCGCGTGTTAAGTCTGTGTCATTACGATCGTACCGCAAGCGGGCTAACTTTCTTAAAATATCTTGTCGGGTCTGGCTGCCCCCCAATTTTATTTCCAGGCGCAGGTCTAAATAGTTGATGGGCGCGCCGAGGCCGTATATACAGGAAACGGAAGCGACGGCGATGACGTCGGGGCGGGTGAGCACTGCTTCCAGGGTGGCATGGCGCAGCCGATCTATTTCGTCGTTAATACTGGCGTCTTTAGCGATGTAGGTGTCGGTGCGGGGCAGATAAGCCTCGGGTTGGTAGTAGTCGTAATAGGAAACAAAGTACTCGACGGCGTTGTCGGGAAAAAACTGCTTAAACTCCTCGGCTAACTGGGCGGCTAGTGTTTTGTTGTGACTAATGACAAGAGTTGGTTTTTGGATAGCTTCGATAACCCAGCTCATAGTGGCGGTCTTGCCGCTGCCGGTAGTGCCGAGGAGTGTCTGGCGCTGGTAGCCTTTTTTAAGGCCCGCAACCAGTTTCTTGATAGCCAGGGGCTGGTCACCGGCGGGTTTAAAAGGGGCCCTTAGTTGGAATTGATTGGCCATGGTGGTTGTCTTGAAAAGTGTAAAGAGCAAAGAGAAAAGAGTAAAACAACAACTAAAAACTCAAAGTGATTATAATTTTAAACTTTGAACTGTCACTTTGCGTTTTTCTCTTTACATTTTACGCTAGAGGCATGATTGCAAGGTTGGCGGGTAAGGTGGTGGAGAGGGAGGGCAGAGCCTTAATTGTTGATGTGGGCGGTGTAGGGTATCGCGTGATGGTGCTCGGTCCGCTGCGAGAAAGGGCGAAGAGAGGAGCCAAGGTGTCCTTGCGAATTCATCATCACGTTACGGACGATGCCGAGAACTTGTATGGGTTTGAG
>CAYSWF010000050.1:0-2271 GCA_964434765.1 uncultured Candidatus Saccharibacteria bacterium | reverse complement strand
GGGAGGATTTGCGTTTTTTTGAGTTGCTGTTGACGGTGCCGTCAGTGGGGCCGCGCACGGCCATGGGTATTCTGGAAGTGGCGCCACCGGAGGTGTTGGCTCAAGCAGTGACGGAGGAAGATACGACATTGTTGACCAGAGTATCGGGTGTGGGCCGTAAGACGGCCGAACGCATTTTGGTTGAGTTGAAAGAGAAGATTACGGCTCCGGCGCTGGCAGGTATAGGGAGAGGCGTGCAGCAAGAAACTATGGAGGCGCTGATCAGTATTGGCTTTACGGTCAGCCAAGCGCGCGCGGCGGTGCGGAAGCTGCCGAAGGGTGCGAAGACGGTCGAAGAAGCGGTTAAGCAGGTTTTACAGGCCCAGGGAGCGAGGGCACATTGATTTGGATTAATGACCAATCAAGTCCCAAATCCCAATGACCGAATGAATGATGGCGCGAGAGAGCGTTGGGATAATTTTGTGATTTCTTCTCCGGGCGGTTCTTTTTTGCAGTCTTTGGCTTGGGGGGAGCTACAGGAAAAATTGGGTGTTCCCTACTGGCGGCTGATGAATGAGGAGGCGGGGAAATTTACGGCAGTGGCGCTGGTGATAAGGCGTGAGGTGCCATTGGGGCAGTGCTGGCTGTATGTTCCAAGAGGACCGGTGATAAAATCCCAAGTGCCAAGCGTTGAGAATAAAATGCAGAGGCGTTTAGAAGAATTGGCGAGAGAGCAGAGGGCGGTATTTATGCGTGCTGAACCCGCGGCAGTGCCGCGAGTAGGTTGGCAGAAGGCGGATCATGATGTGCAGCCGGCGCATACGCTAGTGGTGGATCTTGACAAAGAAGAAGAGGAGTTGTTGGCAGAGATGCATTCTAAAACGCGGTATAATATCAGGCTCGCGGAGCGGCATGGGGTGAGGGCGAGGTTTTCCGCGGATGAAAAAGATCTGGAGACTTTTCTCAAGCTCGCGCAGGATGTTGCCGTCCGCTCCCCTTTTCGCTATCACGGGCCGGAACACTACCGGGCTATGCTGAAGGTGCTGGCACCGGCCGGAATGCTGACATTGGCGGTGGCGGAATACGGTGGCCAGCCGCTGGTCGTGCATATTCTGGTCGAGTTCGGCGATACGGTGACATACGTCCATGGTGCCAGTGGAGCGGGCGCGCGCAATGTGATGGCGCCGCACCTACTGATGTGGGAGTCAATTAAGCGAGCCAGGCAGCGGGGAGCCAAGCACTTTGATTTCTTTGGCATCTCTCCGCCGGGGGCGAGGGTTGACCATCCCTGGGCTGGGATAACAAGGTTTAAAGAGGGGTTTGGGGGCAGGCGGGAAAATTACGCCGGGGCGTATGATCTGGTGCTGCGGCCGGGAATGTATGCGGCGTTTAATTTGGCCCGGCGGGCACGGGGAGTGCTGTTGTAGTGATGTTATACGGCGTATGGAGGCAATTCAAAGGATAATCCTTTGAATTGGGGTTGGGCGGCCTGTGGAGGCCGTGTATGAATACTTGACACTGGTGCGGCGACTCCTGGGGTTGGCACTACCGCTGGCTTGACGGCGGGTGGGATGCCGGGTGCTTCTCGGCGGGCTCTCCCGCAAGTTAGCTCTGGGACTTTGGGTACTTGTATCTAGCCCTTGGCAACTTTTTCTTGGCCCTTCGGCAAGCTCAGGACAGGCCCTTCGCGAAAACGTGTCGGGCCTTTTTATTTTGCAAATGTGCGGGGCAAGCCCTACGCTTTGGGGGTGGTGCGGGCTTGGCAGCAATTGAAGAATGTTTATCATTTTTTCCAGGCGCACTGGTGGCGGGCGTATTTTGGGTGGCCGGATCGGGGGATGAAGATTTATGGCGTGACGGGGACGAACGGCAAGACGACGACGTGCTACATACTGGCCAGTATTTTGCGGGCGGCTTATGGGAAAGAAAAAGTAGGGATGTTGTCGACGGTGGGAGTTTGGAGGGGTGAGGAAGAGAGTATAAATGAGACGAAGATGACGACGATTGATAGCAGAGTGGCATATAGGTGTTTGCGGCAGATGCGTGAGAGGGGCGTGCAGCACGTGGTGTTGGAGATGACGTCGCACGCGCTTGATCAGAATAGGCTAGCGGGAGTTGCCCTTTCCGGCGCGATTATTCTTAATATGGAACGGGAACATTTAGACTATCACGGGACGATGGCCTCATACGCGTTGGCGAAAGCAAAAATCATTGACTATGTTCGAGAGAAATCCCCCGTTGTGGTGCGGGGGGACTTGGTGAGGAAATCCCAAATTCCAAATCCCAAATCCC
>CAYSWF010000049.1:0-6504 GCA_964434765.1 uncultured Candidatus Saccharibacteria bacterium | reverse complement strand
AGTGGGATTCTCTATTGGCGTGGAGCGAGTCATTGAGTGTTTGAAAGATGAAGGCGTTGAGCTGACGACCACGGAGAGTCCGCAAGTTTTTGTAGCCCAGTTGGGAGAGAGGGCTAAGATGGCGGCGCTTAAAATTATGCGCGGTCTTCAGGAGTCACAGATTCACTTTGCGGAGAGTGTGGACCGCGAGGGCATGCAGCCGCAGTTGAAGTTGGCGGCTCGTTTAGGTGTCAAGTGGGTGGTTATCATTGGGCAGAAAGAAATGCTAGACAAGACAGTAATTTTACGAAATATGACTAGTGGCATGCAGGAGATTGTGGCTCAAGATGATTTGTGTGATGAGCTTAATCGTCGGTTGAATCTGCCGGAGTAGTGTTATACTAGATCAAGCAACCATTATGGAAGATTGCATTTTTTGCGAGATAGTAGCGGGGCGGACGCCGGTGGATGTGGTGTACGACGGAGGTGACACTTTGTTCTTTCGGGATATTTCGCCGAAGGCGCGGGTGCACTTGGTCGGCGTGCCGAAGAAACACATTATTTCTCTGGCTGATATAGTGGCTTATGATCAAGCGGTAGTAGGTAAACTTTTGCATGATATTGTGCATGTGGTTGAAGCGGTTGGAATTACGGAGAGTGGATACCGAGTGATTACTAACGTGGGTAGGGACGCGGGGCAAGAGGTGCAACACTTACATTTTCACATATTGGGAGGAGAACCGCTCGGTTCTCTACGGTGTTGATGTACTCCATCCCAAAACCCAAATATGGTTATTGGCCATTGGTTATGGTGTTGTTACTCCTGTCACTGGTACCGTTGCCGGCGCAGCAGCAGGTGCCATTTGTTACCTGCAGTGGTCTGAATTGTAAGCTTGATAACCTGTTAGAGGTGCCGGTGCGTATTTTCAATTTTTTATTGGGTATGGCGGCAGCTGTGCTGCTGGTCGTTATTGTCTGGGCGGGCTTAAGAATGATACTGTACCACACAGCGGAGATGCCAGAGGCAGAGCTGACAAACGCTAAAATGACGTTACAGAGAGGTATCTTTGGTTTTATCATCATTGCCTTTTCATATTTGTTGGTCAATCTGGTGCTGAATCTTTTGGGTTTGTACAGTGGCTCGGCAGTTGGTGAAATATTGAAAGATTTTGGGCTGTAGTGCCGTTGACAGGCCGCACGCAGTGTGGCAAGCTTGGAGCAGTCTTTACTTTTTAAGATTTGGACGGGAGGTGTAGTTTTTTGCCCGGAATGTACTGGGCTATCAACAATCTATGGTGGAAGTGAGAAAACGTGATAATGAAAGCACGGATAGTCTGTTGCGCCGGTTTAGTCGTAAGGTGCAGCAGAGTGGTGTATTGTTGCAGGCGCGAAAGGTTCGTTTTTATGAACGCAAAAAGGCGCGGCGGAAGTTGCGCGAGGAAGCAATACGGCGGGCACACTTTTTGGAAGAGCGTGAACGTCTTATAAAATTGGGTGAACTGGATGAGTTTGCCGGTCCGCCGCAGCATCGTTCTCGCATGCATCGCCGGTAGGCAGTTGTAGACTAACTGGTTTTGGCTTGCTGGTTGTTTGTTATATACTACTTACCATGGTAATGCAGGGAGTTCCTCCGCCTGACTTACCTCTTTCATCTGAAAGGGGTGGTTCGTCTGAGGCTGGGGCTGGTAAGCCGGCCCCGCAAGATTCTACTGTGGAGCAAGCTCCAGGGGGCTCTGTAGAAGGGCAAGAGGGCGAGACCCCGGGGGGCGGTGTTGATGCTCCCGATCCTTTTACGGCTGGCAAGGCGGGGCGATCCCCCCTGCCACCACCGAGTATTTCTGAAACAGTACCCTTGGCTCCGAATATGTTTCGGCAGGCGGAGGCGCCACGTCGGGGTCGGCGAAGCGTTGTTCTTGTTATTGGTGGTTTAGTGGTGCTTATTTTGCTGGCCGCTCTAGGCGTGGTCGCCGTTAGATTTTTCTTAGCAGCCGCAGGCGAGGGAGGGGCGCCGGATGCCAGCGAAGCTGGAAGCGGACCCGAGGAAAATATCGATGGTAACTTGCCGGCGGTAGAGACGGGGGGAGCGGCGCCGACAGCGGAACCGGAGGAAGCTACTCTAGATAGCGATGGAGACGGGCTAACGGCAGCGGAAGAAAGTTTCTATGTGACTGATCCGGATGTGGCTGACACAGACGGGGATGGGTTTAACGACGGTGAAGAGGTGCGGGCTGGTTTTGATCCCTTGGGGCCGGGAAAGCTTGATTCTGATAATGATGGTTTTCCTGATCCGGACGAGCGGGAGTTTGGTTCTGACCCGTTTAATCCTGATACAGACGGCGATGGCTACAGTGACGGCGATGAGATACAGAATGGATTTAACCCGCTAATACCGTCGCCGGGCGACAAGCTATAATTTAGTAATCAGTAACTGGTAATACGGCTATGCCGGTTTTTGTGCAGGGTAATGGTTTTCCTTTGTCTGATGAGGAGGTGGCTGGGTTGTGGCGGGAGACGAAGGGAGTGAGCCAGTATCGGGAGGGGGAGATAACAGTGCGGTGTGTTGGTAAAAAGGAGATGAGGCGGTTGAACAGAGAGTATGGAGGAAAGGATGAGGCGACGAATGTCCTGACGTTTTCCTACGGTGAAGAACACGACGTAGCGTTGTGCCTGGAGGTAGCGCGGCAGGAAGCAAGCTGGAGCGGCGGGGAGTTGAAGGATTACGTGGCCTGGCTTTTGGTACACGCTTTTTTGCACGTGACGGGCATGGATCATGAAGGAACGGGTGAGGAAGCTGGCAGGATGGAGGAGCTAGAAAAAGTAATACTAAAGGAGAGGGGTTTTTTGGCTTAGTCTGTGCTAAGCTAAAGATCAATATGGTGGAGCAGTCGTGGCGGAAGAAAGATACTTTTTGGGACGCCTGTCGGCACGCCGGGCGCGGGGTGGTGTTGGGCTGGCGGGCAGAGCGCAATACTAGGATTCAGTTTTTTGTAGCTTTGGCGGCGCTGATGTTAGCAGTGTTGTTGCGCCTGCCGGCGAACCAGATAGCCACGGTTTTACTGGTGTCTTTGGTGGTAATAATGTCAGAATTTATTAACACGGCTATAGAGAAGCTGGGCGATGTGGCGCGGCCGGAGTATGACGAGGCGGTTAGGCAAGTAAAGGATGTGGCGGCGGGAGTAGTGTTGTTGGCAGCGCTGGCCGCGATTTCTATTGGGTGGTTGTTATTGGGGCCGCCCCTAGTCGCGCTTGTGCTGGGCTAGGATTATACTGTTCATATGGCGCATCCAACGTATCTGACTGGTATTGATGTGGGATCGTCTACAGTGCGGGTGGCGGTGGCGCAGGTTGGTGGCGACAGGCAAGTCCCCACTGTGTTGGGGGTGGGAACTGTTCGGATGGAGGGGATGCAAAAAGGTGTGGTTACTGATGTTGAAGATGCTGTGCGATCCTTGAGTGCTGCTCTTGATATGGCGGAGCGAGTGGCTGGCGTGCCAGTGGAGCGGGGTTATGTCAGTATTAACGGCTCGCACATTTCTTCGCAAAATTCGCGGGGAGTTATTGCGGTCAGTAGAGTAGATGGGGAGATTACGGTTGAGGATGTCTCGCGTGTCATCAATGCCGCTCAAGCGGTGTCGTTACCTAATAATCGTGAGATTTTGCACGTCCTGCCCCAAAATTTTGTAGTGGATGGGCATGAGCATATCCATGACCCAGTCGGCATGACGGGGGTTCGTCTAGAAGTGGAAACACATATTATTGAAGGCTCGACACCTTTTATTAAAAACATTACTAAGGTGGTTAATCAGGCCGGAGTTCATATTGAAGATTTTGTTTTTTCGCCCTTGGCAGCGGCTAGGGCCGTGCTTGATAAGCGGCAGAGAGAGTTGGGGGTAGTGCTGGTTGATTTGGGGGCGGGGACAAGCAGTATGGTTGTCTATGAAGAAAATGTATTATTGCATACCGCGGTGCTCCCGCTTGGCTTCTCACATATTACTAACGACATCGCTATTGGACTGCGGACTTCGATTGAGGTAGCTGAAGAAATCAAGCGGAAGTATGGTACGGCCCTGGTTGATACGGTTAAAAATTCGGAAGCTATTATGGTGGAAGGTGAAGAAGAACAGGAATCTGTTTCGCGCAAGGAGGTGGCGAACATTATTGGTGCTCGTTTGGATGAAATTTTTTCTTTTGTTGACCGGGAGCTGAAGCAGATTGGACGTTCGGGGTTGTTGCCGGCGGGAGTTTTGTTTACGGGAGGAGGAGCTCATTTGCCGGGAGTGGTGGAAACAGCCAAGAAGAAATTGCGCTTGCCAGCGCGTATTGGCAAGTTACAGGTGTTTGAGGGGGTGACGGAACAGACGTCTGATCCGTCATATGGAGTGGTATTGGGGCTTATCTTATGGGCACTGGAGCAGGAGGTAGTTTCTGCACGACGGATAGCTTTGCGAGTACCGGACGTGCGGGCGACAGTGAGCAAGCTCCGAGGTTGGTTTAGGGCGTTTCTGCCTTGATTGGCATTTGTTTATGTGAACATAAAATGTGTTCATAATGAACACACTTTGTTCTTGACAAGAATTTTTACTGGATTAGGCTTAGGAGAAATGCCATTAAAGAAGCCTAGAATTGAAAACGTAGCAAACATCAAAGTAATTGGTGTGGGAGGTTCTGGTAATATGGCGCTGAACCGGATGGTGGAGGCAAAGATAAAAGGAGTGGAGTTTATCGCTGTAAACACTGATGCGCAGGCACTGCATTACTCTGGTGCCCAGACAAAATTACATATTGGTCAGAACCTGACGCGGGGTTTGGGGGCGGGCATGAACCCGGCCATCGGTCAGCAGGCGGCCGAGGAAAGCCGGGAAGAGATACACGATATCATCAAGGGGGCAGACATGGTGTTTGTCACTGGTGGTTTTGGGGGCGGAACCTGTACGGGGGGGGCGCCGGTGGTGTGTGAGATTGCTAAGGAGGCCGGGGCGTTAACGGTAGCGGTGGTCACTAGGCCGTTTTCTTTTGAGGGACAACAGCGCATGACGGTGGCCGAGGAAGGGCTGGCCGAACTTAATGATCGAGTGGATGCGGCGGTGATTATTCCTAATGATCGTTTGTTGCAAATTATTGATAAGAAGACGAGTCTATTGGATGCATTCAGGGTGGTGGACGACGTGCTGCGGCAAGGAGTGCAAGGTATTTCTGATTTGATAACACAGCATGGCATGGTGAATGTGGACTTTGCCGACATAAGGGCAATTGTTGAAAACGCCGGGTCAGCCCTGATGGGTATTGGGCGAGCAGGGGGTGAAAACAGAGCGGTGGAGGCGGCGCGGGCAGCTATTGAGAGTCCCATGCTGGATGTAACAATCGACGGGGCCAGAGGCGTTATATTTAATATTACAGCTGGTAGCGATTTGCGCATGTATGAGGTTGAAGAAGCGGCTCGCATTGTCACTGAAAATGTTGATCCTAATGCTAAGGTCATCTTTGGTGCGGTAATTGATGCTGATCAGGTGGAAGAAGGGGAACTTAAGATAACAGTGGTGGCGACTGGGTTTAATAGGCCAGAGGTGATACGTAAGCCGGAGCAGCGGTACAGCGGTGCGGTGCAGTTCGGGTCGCCACTGCCGGGCCAAGCGCGGGTAGGAGAGGAGACAGTGCGGCTTGAGCCGGCGCGGGCAGCACATTTGCCTAGACAGAGCGAGCGAGAGCGGCGGATGCTCCGGAAGAGGAAGATTTGGACGTGCCAACGTTTATTAGGCGCAAGATGCGAGAGCAGCGCGAAGCGCGGATGAAGAAAAAAGGAACTGGCGACTAGTAATTAGTAACTAGTAATCCTCCTTCGCCAAGGCTTCGGAGGACAGGTCAGTAATTGGTAATCAGTGGTTACTGGTTACTATTAGTTAATGCGTGTCTTCTTTCTGGTACTTTTGCTGGCTTGGTTGTTAGGCATAATGCTGGGGGTGGCTGGCGTGTCGCTGGTGGTTGTAATGCTTATTGGCTTGGCGATAGGTTTTAGTGGGTCTAGGGTTGGGCAGTCTGTGCAAGTAACTGCGGCGGCTGTGGTGCTGGTTGGCCTGGGTTTTGTGGGGGGGAGTGGCGCGGGTGAGGGGCGCGTGGACGATTGCGAAATTTCTTCGCCGGTAAAAGCAACTATTATCGGCCAGCCTCAAATTCAGGCGCAGGGGGTTTTGGCAGTGGTTAAAGATGAGCGTGATTGTCGGATGCTAGTTTCCGCAGATCGTTTCAGCGAGCTAGGTGAAGGAGATATAGTTGAGCTGGCGGGCGGGGAAGTACAATCTCTTGATAAGGTTCGGGAATATTCAGCTGGCTATGCGGGTTATTTGGAACGGCGGGGCATTAGCGCTACGTGGCGTTATCCGAGCATAAATGTGGTGCGGGAGGGAAAGTCCTGGGTACAACCGTTGCACACTGAAGTAAGAGGGCGGGTCACATCGTTGTTCGTTGAGCCCGATGCCAGTATGGTGCTGGCGTTGTTGTTTGCGGAGAGGGGGACTCTGCCTAAGGAGA
>CAYSWF010000048.1:5604-6776 GCA_964434765.1 uncultured Candidatus Saccharibacteria bacterium | reverse complement strand
AATTATTACTTAGTGCTTAACCCGGACATTATTGCGCTGCCCGGGGCAATAGAGTACATGGTGGAGTACCTGCAAGAGAACCCTGACGTCGGCATAGTGGGGGGAAAGCTCTTGTCGCCTAACGGGCGCCTGCAGTATTCATGTTTCCGTTTCTACACGCCCCTGACTATTTTGCAGAGGCGCACTTGGTTGGGAAATACTAGGTTGGGCAGAAAAGGAGTGGCGCGCTTTCTTATGAAGGATTATGACCATGAAACGATTCGGGATGTGGATTGGCTGATGGGTTCGTGTCTGATGTTAAAAGCGGCGGCCGTACGCCAAGTGGGCGGCATGGACGAGCGGTTTTTTCTGTATTTTGAAGATGTTGATTGGTGCCGACGCATGGGGGAAGCTGGCTGGCGGGTGGTATATCTACCGACAGCTAGTTTTTCCCATTATTATCAGCGCAGTAGTCAGCAAGGAGGCGTGACCGGTATTCTGACTAATCGAGTAACACGAGAACATTTGAAATCAGCCATCAAATACTTTTGGAAATATCGCGGTAAAGAACTTCCGCTATGAGTTTTTTAAGCGCAGCCATTATTGCCGTTAGCTGTGTGTTGGCAGGCAGCGAGGCAACAAGCGATTGCTGGCGTGAATATTTGTCAAACGAAACTGCGGCTTCTCGGCAGGTGGCTGGTATGAGCGATAGGGGGGAGCGGCAGCCGCCGGCTTTTACGGGACAATCGGTAGACGTGGTACTGACAGCTAAAGCGGCGCTGGTTTGGGACGAGGCTACGGGAACGACTTTGTATGAAAAAAATGGGGAGGAGCGGCGGGAAGTGGCTAGTTTGAGTAAATTGCTGGCGGCGCTGGTTGTCCGCGATCGGCTGGCCACGACGAACATGGTAGGCATGCCGGAGGAGGCGCGGGCAGCCCAGCGCAGCGGCGCCAGTATTCAACTGCCAATTGGCGGCCACGCCAGCGTGTATGACCTGTTGGCGGCGGGGTTGATTGCCTCGGCTAACGATGCCATGGTGACCTTGGCAGTGGCTACCGCCGGCGGTGAGGAGGTTTTTGTGGACATGGCAAATGATTTCGCTAGACGTAACGGCTTGTTTAACACACGCATTAGTAATGCCACTGGTTTGGGGGGAGGCGAGCAGTACTCCACAGCTAACGATATTAAGAAT
>CAYSWF010000048.1:0-5594 GCA_964434765.1 uncultured Candidatus Saccharibacteria bacterium | reverse complement strand
AGGTGTTGAGGAACTTACTGGTTAGTGATAAGGGGGTTTTAAGAACACAAGAGGGCATGGTGCGGCATTACACGTCGACCAATGAACTGCTGGGTACTTATTTCCCTGTCTTGGCGGCGAAGACGGGCTACACCCGGGAGGCAGGGGAAAATTTAGTGGTGATGACTTATGGTGACTCGGGACAGCGATTAGGCGCGGTTGTGTTGGGCAGCGACAAGCGTTTTCAGGATATGAAAGCCCTCGTCGAGTGGGTAAAACGTAATTATACTTGGCCTTAAGGTATATGCTGGTCTTTGCTGATCCGGGGTTGGTAATTGACGTCACCCGAGTGGTCGGGATGGGGACGCTCACGTTTGTGGTGGCTTTTGGCTTAACGCCGGTGCTAACTCACTTTCTGTATAAGTACCGCTTTGGTAAAAGTATTCGTGATACCGGAACGACTCCCATTTATTCTAAACTGCACGCCAGGAAGGCCGGCACGCCAGTAGGGGGCGGTATTGTTGTTTGGGCATCTGTCTTTTTTCTAGCCTTGTTCTTTTGGCTGCTGGCGAGCTTGCTTCCTTCAGGGCTGACGGAGAAACTTAATTTTTTAACGCGTTCGCAGACGCTGCTGCCCCTGGGCGCACTGGTCGCTTCAGCTTTGGTGGGGCTCACGGACGATTTTCTCAACGTCCGCAAAATTGGCCCGGACGGAGGGGGTATTGGCGGCATCAAGGCCAGGTTGGTGCTATACGCGGTGGTGGCGGCCTTCGGAGCTTGGTGGTTTTTCTACAAGTTGGAGTGGAGCACCATTCATGTGCCGGGGGTGGGCGACTTTGAGATCGGCTGGTGGTATATGCCGCTATTTGTCCTAGTATTGGTGTCCACGGCGTTCTCGGTTAATGAGTCCGACGGTCTAGATGGTCTGGCCGGGGGTATCTTGCTTTTTTGTTTTGGAGCGTACACGGCGCTAGCTTTTGCCATGGGGCGGGTGGAGCTGGCTATGTTTTGTGCCGCTATTGCGGGCGGGCTGCTGGCGTTTTTGTGGTTCAATGTGTGCCCCGCTCGTTTTTTTATGGGCGATACGGGGGCGATGAGTATGGGCATGACATTAGGGGTGATTGCTATGTTAACTAACTCGGCGCTGGTGCTACCGATTATTGCTTTTCCGTTAGTAATCGAGTCGGCGTCAGTTATTGCTCAAGTCTTTGCTAAGAAGTTTTTGGGGAGAAAGCTGTTCGCTTCAGCGCCAATTCATCATCATTTTGAGGCTAGGGGATGGCCGGAAACAAAGGTGACTATGCGGTTTTGGATTGTGGCGGCGGTGTCGGCCGGCATCGGGTTGGTGGTGGGCCTGCTGGGAATGGGTAATTAGAAGATGCAAAAAGCTAAGAGTAAAGAGCAAGGTAACACTAGGGGGGCCAAAGAGTTTGTGTACAGCGGATACAAGCTTGAGCCGGAAAGGGGGGAAGCCAGCTTCCATTATCAAGTAGTTTTTGCTGACGGTAAAAAAGGGGAGTTTACAGAACGAGTAGTGTTGCCACATTTACCCAGACAAGAAAATATTCCCGCGGCTTTGCGGGAAGAGTTGTTATTTGGCTTACACCTGATGTTGGGGGTAAGTTATTACAAACTATATTGTCCTCCTAAAATAAAACTGGCGCGACCCTTAAAATCAAGCCAAGCGGCTTTCTGGGACACGGTTTACAGCCAGGGCCTGGGTGAATTCTATTACCGCAACGGGCTGGCGCCAGACATTTTCCCCGGTTTTCCTCATGAGGAATCAGACGAGCCAGCGCCGGTATGGGAGCTGCCGAGGGGCGAGCGAGCGCTGGTCGGAATAGGGGGAGGGAAGGATTCTATTGTAACAATGGAGCTTTTGAAGAAAGCGGGAGTTGATATCACAGGCTTGGTGGTGGAAACACAGCCAGGGCCACCGGGGGCGACCGCAATAATTGAGCGGGCGAAAATTGATTCATTGACGATACGGCGCTTCCTGGATGAGCAGTTACTTGAGGACCAGCCCGACAGATACGGCGGGCATATTCCTATCTCGGGCGTGTACGCTTGGTTAGGTTTGTTGGCAGCCGTTCTGTATGGCTTTCGTTATGTGGTGGTGGGCAATGAGTACAGCAGTAATTTCGGCAACCTGGTATATAAAGGGAAGGACATAAATCACCAATGGAGCAAGACGGGGGAGTTTGAACGGCTGCTACAGAACTACATTAGGCTGACATTGACACCTGATGTAACTTATTTTTCTCTACTGCGTCCTTTTTACGAGATTCGGGTGGTGGAGATGTTTACTAAATACCAGAAATGGCTGCCGCATTTTTCGAGTTGCAACCGCTCCTGCGCCGGGCGCGGAGCAGGAAATACCCGGTGGTGCTGTCAGTGCGCCAAGTGCGCGTTTATGTTTCTTTTACTGTCAGCATTTTTGCCTAAGAAGAAACTGGTAAAGATATTTGGCAAAAATCTGTACGAAGAAGCGGAGCTTTTGCCAACTTTCAGAGACTTGCTGGGTGTTGGGGATATAAAACCATTTGACTGTGTGGGTACATTTGAGGAGAGCCAGGCGGCTTTGTTCTTGGCCAGAGAAGAATTTGGCGATGATTTAATAGTGAAAGCGTTGCTGCCCATGGTTAAAAATCCTCAAGCGCTGATTAAAAAGGTATGGCGCGCGCAAGCGGCGCCGACGGTACCAACTAAGTTCCGCTTCCTGGGTATGAAAAGTGCTTTAATCCTGGGCTACGGCCAGGAGGGTCGGGTGACGGAGCGCTATTTAAAACAGCACCACGCCGATCTTAAGCTCGGCATCGCTGATCAAAAAGACGGCCACAATTACTTAGCAGCGCAGGAAAACGTTGATATGGCGGTCAGGACGCCGGGGGTGGCAAAAGACAAAGTTAAAATTCAGTACACCACCGCCACAAATATTTTTTTCTCGCAAGTGAAGCAAGTGACGATCGGCGTAACGGGAACAAAGGGGAAGAGCACCACGGTTGCTCTTATTAACGCTATGATTAAGGCCGGGGGAAAGAGGGGGCACCTGTTGGGTAATATTGGCCGACCCATGCTGGAGGCATTGCTGCGACCGCTAGACACGAATGACATTTTTATTATTGAACTGTCTAGTTATCAGCTTGATGATATCGAAGCATCACCGCACATGGCCGTGGTGCTGAATTTGTGGCCGGATCACATGAACTATCACGGCGGCGTGGAAGAATATTACCGGGCTAAGAAGAATATCATTAATTGGCAGCGCAGCAGCGACGTTTTTGTTTACAACCCAAATGATAAAAGGTTATTAGAATGGGCTAGCGAGGCGCAGGCAAAAGCGGTGCCCTTTACGCCAGCTATACCCTTGCCGGACGGGGACATACCCCTTATCGGTCACCACAACAGAGAGAATGTGCGGGCCGCGGTGACGGTGGCTAGACTGCTTAATATAGCGGATGCCGCTATAGCGGAAGCGATTGCCAACTTTAAACCACTGCCCCATCGACTGGAGCGGGTGGGTATGGTTGCCGGCATAACTTTCTATGATGACGCGGTTTCGACCACGCCAGAATCTACGATACAGGCTGTGCTGGCCCTAAAGAATATCGGGACGATTTTTTTGGGGGGAGAGGACCGGGGATATGATTTCTCTAAATTGGAGGAAGTAGTGAGGGCCCACCACATTAGAAATGTCGCGCTTTTCCCAGATAGCGGGGCCAGGATGTTTAGATCACGGCATGGTTTCAACATTCTTGAAACGTCTGACATGGCAGAAGCTGTCAAGTTTGCTTTTAATCACACGCCGCCAGGAAGTATATGTCTGCTTTCCACCGCCTCACCTAGTTACAGTTTGTGGAAAAATTTTGAAGAGCAGGGACAGCAATTTCAAGTAGCCGTAAGACGACTGGTTGAGAAACCAAGAAAGAGATGACAGACATGACTAGGCACTCTGCTGATCATTTGCTATTGCTTATTATTGTCGGTCTGACTTTGTTTGGCGTAATTATGGTGTCTTCGTCCTCGTCGGTGGTGGCCGAGCGTTTTCATGAAGATCCATACTATTTTGCGCGTCACCAGGTGGCTTACGGAGGGGCAGTGGGGTTGGTTTTATTTTTGTTGGGTTTCTTCATGCCTTACTGGCACTGGCGCGTCTTGGCTTTGCCGGGTCTGTTGGTGGCCTTGGGTTTGTTGTTGCTGGTGTTTGTGCCAGGCTTACAGGTAGCTTACGGAGGAGCCGCGCGCTGGGTGGGGTTGGGGCCGATTACTATTCAGCCGACGGAAGTGGCTAAGCTGGCTTTTATTTTGTATCTGGCCGCACTGCTGGAGAAGAAAGGCGAGGAGGTACGGGACTGGCGCAAGAGTGTGGTGCCGTTTCTTATTATTATCAGCGTAATTTCCGTCCTGATAATTTTACAGCCGGATATTGGGACACTGTTTGCCACTGCGGCCATAGCCGCGGCTATGGTTTTTGTGGCTGGCTTTCGCCTGCGTCACTTATTCCTTATTCTGCTGGGAGGATTGAGTTTATTCGCGGTCTTGCTGAATACAGCCCGTTATCGCCTGGAGCGTATCATGGTGTACCTGCACCCGGAACTTGATCCCCAAGGCATTGGTTACCAAATAAACCAGGCTCTCTTGGCAGTGGGCACGGGCGGGCTATGGGGGTTGGGGTTGGGGCGGAGCCGCCAAAAATATTATTATTTACCGGAGCCGGCGGGGGATTCTATATTCGCTATTATCGCAGAGGAATTGGGGTTTGTACGAACACTTATGGTTCTGTTGATTTTTGTGGCCATTGGATGGCGAGGGTTTATTATTGCCCGTCAGGCACCAGACGTGTTTGGGCGCCTCTTGGCTACGGGTATCACCTCTTGGATTTTAATTCAAGCGTTTATAAATATTGGGTCTATTCTAGGGGTCATGCCGCTGACGGGCATACCGCTGCCGTTCATCAGCTACGGCGGCTCGGCATTAGCTACTCTTTTGTTTGCCTCTGGCGTGCTGCTAAACATAAGTAAATATACGATTGAATAAATCGTGTATTATTAGAGCATGCGAGTTGTTTTGACGGGCGGGGGAAGAGGCGGGCACTTGGTGCCGTTTGAGCCGATCGTGGACGCGCTGCGCACGGTGCTGGCCGAGCAACAGGGTAAACTGCCAAAGTGGATTAACACCAGTAAACTTGATATTTATTTTTTAGGCGTGCGGGACGATAAGACAAGGGAGTTCTTTACGCGCCTCAACGTTAAAACAATTAATATACCGGCGGGTAAGCTGCGGCGGTATCCCTCACCGCGCACGGCCGCGGATATATTGCTGCGCATGCCGGTGGGCATCGGGCCGGGATTGTAGAGATTGATCCGCACGTTGGTGTGGGCGATCTCGGCGGCGTAGCGGTTGACGTAGCGCGCGTTCGATTGCTTGTGCGTGACCGCGACCATGACGCGATCCCAGTTGCCCTGGAAGATCATGCCCGGCCGCGGGTTCCTGGCATTCTCGCGGAACTTGGCGCGCCATGACGGATCGCGATAGACCGCCGTGAGTTGCTCGGGCGTAAAAGCCTTGATCGGGTCGAAGGCCGAGTGGCTGTAGAACGGATAGGCGTTGGCCAT
>CAYSWF010000047.1:0-6800 GCA_964434765.1 uncultured Candidatus Saccharibacteria bacterium | reverse complement strand
TCAACAGTGACGGTGACACCTTGGCGGCCGGCGGGAGGAGTGGCAATTATTGACAGTGTTTTAAGCCCGGACAAAGCCAGGGAGAGGGTGCGGGGGATGGGAGTGGCTGACAGAGAGAGAATGTCAACGCTGGCGCGCAGTTTTTTAAAGTGTTCTTTCTGCTCTACGCCAAAGCGCTGTTCTTCGTCGATAATGACTAGGCCTAGGTTTTTCCAGGTAACGTGGGGGGAGAGAAGGCCGTGTGTTCCGACAACAATGGAGATGGTTCCTTGGGTGATGCCTTGGCGAGTGAGCGCTCGCTGGCCAGCTGGGGAGAATCGGGACAACAGAGCGATCTGGTGAGCGAGGTGGGGCAGACGACTATTGAGAGTATCGAAATGTTGTTGGACGAGAAGGGTAGTGGGAGCTAGCAGAGCGACTTGCCGGCCGTTAGCGGCAGCTAGGTGCGCGGCGCGGATGGCTATTTCTGTTTTGCCGAAGCCGACGTCGCCGACGATTAGTCGATCCATAGGTGAAGGCTGTGTTAGATCATGTTGCACGTCTTGCCAGGCGGTTATCTGGTCGGAGGTTAAGGTGTAAGGCAGATGCTGGTCAAATATTTCGTCAAATGTTGGTTCAACAATAAAGCGCGCCCGCACTGCCTGGCTGCGCTGGCGGGCTAGGTAAAGCAACTCACGGGCGAGGTGAGCGGCACTCACGCTAGCTTTACGTTTGGCCGTCTGCCAATTGGCATCCGAGAGACGGTTAAGGGGAGGGTGTTCCTGCCCGATATAGGCGGCTACCTTGTGGGCGTAGGCAACAGGCACGGAGAGAGTGTCGCCCGCGGCGTAGCGCAGGACAAGGTATTCTTGGGTTATACCGTTGATAGTGCGTTGAACAAGTCCTTCATAGATGCCGATGCCGTGGTCGCTGTGCACGGCAGGGCGTTCTGTTTTAAGCGCTTGGATTAGTTCCAGGCAGCGTCGGTAACTAGAGGGGCTGTTTGACCGGGGTTTTGGTAAGGTCTGTTTTGGCAGGATAGCTGTTATAGAGGGGAACAGACGTGCGGGGTGAAGGGCATCGTCGATAATTGTGTGGCGGGCGACAATATTTGACAGGTAGGCGGGCCGGATAACGAGACTGTCTTTTAGGAAGACGGCCCACTTGGTTGTGGGGGCGGGAAAGCCCAAAGGGGGCAGAGCAAGATGATGGCGTATTTCGTTGCGCGCGCCGTGTCGAATGATTTGCTCGATGGCGTGACGGTGGAGTGTGATAGTGTAGTGGTCGTCATGATAGGGATGACCAATGATGATGTTTTCACCTTTGACGGTAAAAGTGCCGTGTTCTACGTTCCGTTTGTGGCGTTGGTAGCCTTGGTCGACTAATTTTTTTATAAGCTGCCGGAGGGGGTAGGCTTCGCCTAATGTCAGCATAAGGTGTTCTTGTTGGTACTGCCGGGGGTCTGGTAGAGACGTGGTTGCCAGAGAAGCCGGCAGTACGAAGTGATCGTGGGCCGGGGTGTTTCTGGAGAGCAGGGCATGCAGGGCATGGCTAAGGCCAGTGACAACGTAGCCAGCGTGTTCCTGGTCGGTGAGATGACCGGATATTAAGTGCCAGCGGTGGCCGACACCGAGCCTGGTGTCCCAGGCAGTGATATTGTTGAGAAAGGCCCGGGCTTTGGGGAGGGGGGCGTCTATGATGACAATCTTTCTTAAAGATTTTGTGTTCCAGTGAGCGGCCAGGAGAGCCTTTTGCTGCGGTGATAGTTTGAGGCGTAGTATATTATTGTTTTGTGACATGGTGGCTGTGAGGGTGTCACAAAACTCGGTCAGCTGTTTTGTAACTGACGGTGATGGTTGGCGTTTTGCTGTTATTGACATACGGCTGAATGGTGTATACTACCTGACAGTCAAATTCTATGGTATTTGAGAAGGAACTCAAGAAGTTAGGCCTGCAGGACAAAGAGGTGGCAGTCTACTTGGCTTGCTTGCAGTTGGGTCCGGCGCCCGTGCAGCAGATTAGCAGAAAAGCTGATGTGGCCCGCGCCACAACCTACGTAGTATTGGGGGGATTGATGGGACGGGGGTTGACTACGAAGTACAAGGAAGGAAAAAAAACGTTGTTTGCAGTTGAGCCGCCGCGGCAGTTATTGAGGCTTCTGGAGAAGGAGAGAGAGGTTATTGATGAGAAGCAACATGACTTGGAGCAGTTGTTGCCGGAATTGCAAATATTGATGAAGGCGGCCGGCGGCCGTCCGTCCGTGAGATATTTTCAAGGTAAAGAAGGCCTGCATGCCATGAGGCAGGAGATAATTATGTACAGCAAACCCGGCGATACGATTTATAATTTTACCCCGGGCGATCATTTAAGTGCGGTGTTTCCCCGTAATGAAAGTACCTATTATCCGCAGAGGACGGCGCGCGGGATATTCGCCAGGACGATATTCACCACTAAGTCGGAATCGTTGAAAAAACTGTGGCTGTCCGAGGAACACAGCAAGAATTCCGAGCGTCGGTATGTGCCGCCGGGGCGGTTTCCCAGCACGAGCGGAATGACGATCTATGGGAATCGGATTGCTATCGGCACGTTTGTGGGGAAACAGGTGGGGGTGATAATTGAGAGCGAGCCAATGGCAGACATGATGAGACGTCTGTTTGAGTTAGCTTGGGATACGGCGGCAAAAAGCGGGGTTGACAAATAGTATGGTTGCTTCATATTTAGGAGTGCACGGACAGTTTGCACCTTTATAACAGGGAAGTATGGGGTTCCCTTTCAGCCTTTCTTTCTTCGAGAAGGAATTAAGGAAAGAAGGAGGAGGAAATTGTGAGATGGGTGAGTAATCCCGATTTCCTCCGGCTGAGCCAGTGATGTAGGGAGAGGTTTATGGAGATTTCATTAGGGTGGGATCTAGGAACTGTGATGAGGCTTTCTGTCCCAACGTCACGATGTCGTGTGCTCCGCTTAAGCTCTGCAGTATATTTGGATTCATACATAACCATGATGTTTCCCTGCAGAGCTTAACGCGGAGCCTTTTTTCTTTTTATTGACAAGTGGAAAGATCTTGGTATCATTTTTAGTAACTAGGTATGCGTGTTCTTTAATTTGAGCTCAGCCGGAGGCTGCTTTTGATCACCCTAACCAGAAGCAGTCCCGACAGCCTGCTGACGACCGGCGGAAATCTTTGATGTAAAAGCACAACAATCATGACGAATTGAATTGCGCGCTTTAACAGACAAGACATCCCCCAAGTTTGTCAGCAGGCCTTTTTTATTTGACATGGTCTGAATCGTTGAGTTATGTTTGGGTGTTCTCTTCATTATCCCACGTGGCGAGCCGGTGTTTATAGAGCAACCCCTCCTAACGCTCAAAGCATCACTCGTCGGTGGGGTTATGGGGAGGACTTTTTTTGTTGGACAAAATTGGTTAAGGCTTGTCTGGCGGGAGGAATCATCTGGGTAATTTTTATTTCTTCGGCGGGAGAGAACCGGCCGAGGACAAATTCGTGGGGGGGAGCGGTGGCCGGTCCGATGCCTAAGAGCAGACGGGGTATATTTTGCGTGTGGAGGGACTTATGTATAGAGCGTACTCCTTTGTGACCATGAGCACTGCCGGATGGCTTTATCCTGAAACTACCGAGAGGCAACTCAAGGTCATCGTGAATAATAAGAATGTAGCCCGTAGGGTAGGCGCGCCACAGGCGGGAGATCCGTCGGCGCGTGAAGCGAGCCACGGCTTCTCCAGATCTATTCATGAAGGTGAGGGGAAATAGACAGGTAATTAAGGTGTTATTTGTCGTGACAGTGGCCACCTCCGCGTTAAATTTCTTGGCGTATCGCCAGTCTTTTGGAGCCCAGGCACGCAGCAAGCGAAGGCCGAGGTTATGACGGGTGTGTTCGTATTGTTTGCCCGGGTTGCCTAGACCGACAAGGAGAAAATTTTTCATGCAACTTAAGCGTCGGGGCCGAGAATGATGAGCGCGTCGGCGTTGACCGGAGATTCATTTTCGGGCAGGTTGTTCTCAAGTTTCCAGCCGAACGTGTCGGCCAACGCGGCGGCACCTTGAGCATGGTCGGGGGAAAGGGGATAAATAATTGTTTGGGCCACCCCGCGCTGGGCGGCGTTGCCAATAGCAGCGACTACGTAGCCTTCTTCTTCTAGTTTATCAGCGGTGCGTTTAGCTAAGCCTGTGATGTCAGTGCCGTTGCGGATGACAAGAGATGGTTTGAGCACAGGGGAAGGAGAGGGGCTAGCCTGTTCGGCAGACGGGCTAGCTGGTGGCGGCGTTTCAGTAGCAGCGGGCAGCGGAGTGTTTTCAGATGCGGTGGTTAAAATATTTTGGGCGATAGCCTGAATCTCGCTATAGTCGCCAGTGCGGGGGCGTAGCACGGAGGCGGGCGTGCCGCCCAAGATCTCTGTGTTGCCGGTGAGCACTCCCTGGGGGCCGGTGGTGAGTACCGCGGAGTGGACTTGAGCTTGGTCGATAAGCCGAGCCAGTTCGTAGAAACGCTTCATCTCCCACAACTGCATATCGGTACGGATGTTGTCAGTCAGGGAATTTAAAATGGTGTTGATCCCGGTGAAGTCCAGAGCGGTTTGAACGGAGAAAACTTTGTCGCGCAGAGCTAGCAGTACCTGTTGCTGACGGGCGGCACGCTTAAAGTCTCCACCCTCGGAACCTTCTATGTAGCGGGCGCGGACATAGGCTAGGGCTCGTTCGCTGTTCATCTTTTCGGTGCCGGCGGGGAAGGAAGTTTTGTGCCAGTAATCATAGAAGGAGTTGGCAATAGTGATATTGATGCCGCCAATGGCATCAATGATATTTTTAAAGGCTATAAAGTCGACGCGCACGTAGTAATGCAAGGGTAAAGAGGTCATTTCTTGTACGAGCTGACGAAGTAGCTCTGGACCCTGGCCCTTTTTTTGAGATTCGCCGAAGGCATGCACGGCGTTTATTTTGCTGTAGTATTCTTGGCCGGGTACTGGCACGTAGAGATCGCGGGGGATGGAGAGCAAGGCAGCAGTGTTAGTGCTTGGTTGGTAGCTGATGACCATGACGGTATCAGCTAAATCTTCGCCTTTGTGCCCCTCTCCACCGATGGCGATGAGGAGAATGTTGATACGGTCATCGGACTCACCGGCAAGGAGTGATCCTTGTGAAAACAGAAGATCTTTCAGTTGTCCTAGAATTGAGCGGTCGGCTGTGCTGATATTGTCGCCAGCGGCGATGATCCTATAGCCGAAAATGCCACCGCCGATGGCGGCGACGAGGAACAGAATGGTCAGAGCGCGACGAATCCAGGAGCGTTTGCGTTTAGGCGACTTTGGTAGTGATAAAGGTCCCCCGGGCTGGTAGGCTGGCCTACCTACTGGGGAGGCGGGGTGGCCTGGCTGGGAAAAATTATCAAGGCCATAACGTCGGCGGGCCGCCAGGAGAGCTTGTCTCTCGGCACGGCTGCTTAATTTATTATTCATGCTGGTAGGAGTATACAACACCCTAAAAATACCGTACAATGGGTCGCATTATGGTGAGGATTAGAATAGCCGTCAGTTTCTTTTGGGAGCTGATTAAAGTTTTTTTGTTGGCCATGGCTGTTATCGTGCCTGTGCGCTACTTCTTGGTGCAGCCCTTTTTTGTGAGAGGGGCTTCCATGGAGCCAAATTTTACGGATGGGGAATACTTGGTTGTTGACGAGATTTCATATCGGCTGCGCGAACCTCGCCGGAGTGAAGTGGTGGTCTTTCAGTACCCGGGTAATCCGGCACAGTTTTACATTAAGCGGCTGGTAGGTTTGCCGGGAGAAACGGTGGAAATTAGACAAGGGCAGGTGTTAATTAAGAACGACGTTCACCCCCAAGGTGTTTTACTTGATGAGTCGCAATACTTACCGGGGGAGATACGGACTGGAGGTACGCTATCTATAACTTTGGGACTAAATGAGTATTTTGTTCTTGGTGATAATCGGCCAGCTAGTTCAGATTCGCGGAGTTGGGGGGTATTGGAGAAGGGGGCGATTGTAGGTCGTGCCTGGTTTAGAGCTCTTCCTGTTGATCGCTTTGGTAGCATTCCGCTGACTAGGCCGGGATTTCTGGGGGTTTAGAATATGGTCACGGCCAGAAAAAGAAATGTTTTGTTCCCGGTGCCAGCACCCCGCGGTACACAGGACATTCTTCCTCAAGAGCAGAAGTATTGGGAATATGTTGTCGAGACGGGCAAGATGATACTGCGGGGTTGGGATTTTAAGCGTATTGATACGCCGATTTTTGAGGAAACAGCGCTTTTTACTAGGGCAGTGGGTGAGCAGACTGATATTGTGAGTAAGGAGATGTTTGAGCTTAAAGTTAGGGGCGGCGGCGCTCACTATAGTATGAGGCCGGAGGGAACGGCGGCAGTGGTTAGGGCGTACATTGAGCATGGTCTGCGCAGTTGGTACAAGCCTGTCAAGCTTTTCTACGTGGGTCCGTTCTTTCGCTATGATCGGCCCCAGGCGGGACGCTGGCGGCAGTTTCATCAAATTGGCGTGGAGGTGTTTGGATCAAAAGTGTACGTCACTGATGTGGAAGTTATGTACGTGGCGCACGTTATATTACAACAGCTTGGCCTGGAGGAATACTCTTTTCATGTCAATAGTCTAGGGGGGGCGGATGATCGTCGGGAGTACATCAAAGTGCTCGAGGACCATTACCGGCGCAATCGTCATAAGTTGTGCCGGGAGTGCAAGCGGAGACTGATGACTAATCCGCTGCGCATGTTGGACTGCAAGGAAGAAAAGTGTCAGCAGGTAGCTAACACAGCACCGCTAATATTTGATCATTTATCGGAG
>CAYSWF010000046.1:0-7030 GCA_964434765.1 uncultured Candidatus Saccharibacteria bacterium | reverse complement strand
TATCGTTGACGCATTTAATAACAACCCACTTGTCTTCTTCAGCGATGCGCAAATAACTGCGACGAAGGTTAATCAGACGTTGCCTGTGTTCAAAGTAGTCTTTTTTGGTTTTAGCCAAATGTTGTACAGCAACGTCAACCGTGGTGTCGAGTAGGATTACTAGATCTGGCCTAGGAAGCCTAGGCGTTCCCTGCTCGCAAAGCCATTTAATCCATTTGACTATAGTCTGGCGCCGGCGGCCGGTTAGGCCGATTGTTTGATAGGCCAGAGTACTGGTATAGAACCGATCAGCGAGGATTATGCGCCGTATTGATTTTTGATCTAAAAGGTTACTGATATCTTCTGCCCTGGTAAAGAAGTCCTGAATATATAAAAGGGCCTGTTCGCGACGGGTAAAGCGAGCTTGTCTGGCCTCACTATGAAGAAATTTGTGTTCAATGAGTTGACCAGTGGCCTGGCCTCGTTGGTGAAAGTGGTATTGATGCACCTGACAGCCAGCCTTTTTTAGAGCTTGACTAAGAAGATTAAATTGAGTTGTTTTGCCAGCGGCGTTAATGGCTTCGATAACAATAAATGGCATATCTCAAGTATTTTGAGCTAGTTGGGGGAATTTGGCCAGCAGGCTGGTCCAGACAAGTTCAGCAATATCGGCTACGTTCAGTAGTCTATCACCAGCAACGCACTTTATGCGCAAGTAGTGGGTGGGGTTCTCGTGGCAGAGTAAGTTATACTCGTTATAGAGACGCTCTTGCACTTGGATATGGTCCGTGTATTCATGCTCGTCGCTTAGTTTTTCTTTGCGCCGCTCGAGCAAGGTGGTAGAAATTTGGGGTGGTACGTCGAGAAAAATTGACACGTCTTCCGGCGGCATATTATTTTCCTGATACTCCACTTTCCTAATGGCGCTATGGATATCTGCTCGTTTGAGTAAACTATTTTCACGTAATGCTTCGATGGTAATAAAACCAAGGCTGCTTGGCACATAGCGATCATAGATAACAAGGCCTCCTCTGGCTAAGGCGTCTATTACTTCCGCTTGGTGTTCAGCGCGATTGGTAGAGAAGAGCCTTAATTTTTCTGGCCAGGGTGTCTGGCTCCAAATACCCGTTTTATTCTGCAGACACGCTTTGAGTACTTGCCCTGATTTAGTTTGATAATCCGGTGTGGCAAATTGGTACACGCGGTGACCGCGGGTTTGCAAACACCCGGCTAGTAACCGGGCTTGAGTAGCCTTGCCTGAAGAATCTGTGCCGTCAAAGGAGATGAGCAAACCGGGGTGGTTTATCATCGCCGCGTGATGCGAATTGCTGGGCTCATGGTGCTTTTTAGTGTAAGGCTGCGGAAAAACTCGCCCTTGGCCGCGGCGGGGCGGGCACTTCTTACGGCTTCCAGGAAGGCTTGGACATTATTGATGATTTTGTTCTGGTCCCAGCTAATCTTGCCTAGAGAGGCGTGAATGTTGCCCTGCTGGTCCATCTTGAACGACACTTGACCGGCTCCCCGGGCCCGGGTAGCGCTGACGGGGTCGGGAGTAACAGTGCCTGTTTTGGGACTGGGCATGAGACCTTTAGGACCCAATATTTTCGCGATTTTGGCAACCTTGGGCATTAACTCGGGAGTGGCTATGGTAATGTCCGCATCCAGACCTTTAGAGGTAGCAATGGCATTGATTAGTTCTTCTCCCCCACTTTGAAGGGCACCAGCGGTTAAAACTTCTTTTTGCTGGACGGGGTCGCTGGTAAAAACGACGATTTTTTGTTGTTTGGCGGCACCGGCTGGCAGGGTGACAGTGCCACGAACAGTTTGCTCTGATTTGTTTGGGTCGACGCCTAAACGAATATGGATTTCGACGGTGGCGTCAAATTTTCGGCTGGCGTTCTCTTTCAAGAAAGATACAGCTGTTGAAATGTCGACAGGCTCTTGAGGAGCTTTCTGCTTGATGGCTTGATAGATTTTGCTTCTCATAGACTTTACTTAACTGTTATGCCCATGGAGCGGGCTGTCCCCTCGATGATTTTCATGGCCGCGTCAATGTCTCGGGCGGACAGGTCCGCCATTTTACGCTCGGCTATCTCTCGGACTTGATCACGAGTGACGAAACCAACCTTGACTGTGTTGGGTGTGCTGGCTCCCTTGTCCACCCGGGCAGCTTTTTTGAGCAACGTGGCAGCTGGCGGTGTCTTAAGTTTGAGGGAGACGGAGCGATCTTTATAAATAGTTACTTCAACGGGAATAATATCGCCGACCATGTCTTTGGTCATATCATTAAACCGGGTAACAAAGTTCTGAATGTCCACACCATGCTGCCCCAGCGCCGGGCCGATAGGCGGAGCTGGGGTGGCTTGACCGGCGGGGGCTTGAAGCTTAATTTTTGTTAATATCTCTGGCATAACACTTAAGCTTCCTTATGTACTTGGAGGAAGTCAAGCTCAACGGGTGTTTCCCGGCCAAAGACGTTTACCAACACTTTGATGGTGCCTTTGGCCTCGTTGACTTCAGACACCTTGCCCTCGAAATCTTTGAAGGGCCCATCGGTGATCTTAACGGCGTCACCTTCTTTAACATCAATTTTATATTTGGGTTCTTCCTCGCCCATACGCTTGAGCAGCCGGTCGATCTCTTCTTGTGAGACAGGGGTGGGGGTGGTGCCCGAACCAACGAAACCGGTGACGTTGGGCGTGTTACGAACAACGTACCAGGAATCCTCGGTGACAATCATTTCTACCAGTACGTAGCCGGGGAAGAGGCGCTCTTCTATAGTCTGGCGCTGGCCGTGCTTAACACGTATCTTCTTCTCGCGCGGGACTATGACTTGTAGAATTTTATCTTCCATCCCCATAGATTCGATACGCTGTTTGAGGTTGCGAGCTACGTTATCCTCATAGCCAGAATAGGTATGCAGAACATACCAGGCCGCTTTTTGGGAATGAGTCTTTTCCTTATCGGTCATATAACCCTGCTTAAGGATAGGCTAAAGAGATAGTCAATACCTCCAATAATGAAGCCGACGGCCAGAGAAGCTACAATAACAATAACAGTGTAGCGAATAGTAGTGGGCCGGCTGGGCCATGATACTTTTTTGAGCTCATCGCGTGCTTCTTTGGCAAAAGTTACCACTGTCTGGGGCAGCCGCGTGAGCCCGGACAGATAGTTTTTTCTATTTTTCTTTTTCTTATTATCGTCCATGCTCTCGGTCTTAAAAAAGCCCGCCGGGGCTTCACAGTTATGATGGTAGACATACTGAATTTAAATGTCAAGGTTGGCTACGGCTTTGGCGTGGGTTTGGATCCATTTTTTGCGGGGGGCGACTTCGTTGCCCATAAGGGTGTCAAAGATGTGGTCGGCTTCTTCGGCATCTTTAATAGTGATGCGCTTAAGAACGCGGTTAGCTGGGTCCATGGTGGTTTCCCACAGTTCGGAGGGGTTCATTTCTCCCAACCCTTTGTAGCGCTGGATGTCGATGTTCTTTTTGTCTTGGGAAAATTTTCTAGTTAGCTGGTCTTTTTCCTTGTCGCTATACACATAGTGAGACTTAGGGCCAACTTGTATTTTGTAGAGAGGAGGCTTGGCCAGATAGAGATAACCGCCCTCTATCAATGGTTGGAAGTAACGAAAGAATAGGGTGAGCAGTAACGTGGCAATATGGGCGCCATCAACGTCGGCGTCAGTGGCAATAATAACGCGGTGGTAGCGAAGTTTAGCAACATCGAACTCTTCCGCGATGCCTGTGCCCAAAGCAATGATGAGCGCCTTGATTTCGTTATTGGCTAACATTTTGTCGAGTCGGGCACGCTCAACGTTGAGGATTTTGCCGCGCAAAGGCAGGATGGCTTGAAACTGGCGGTCGCGCGCGGACTTGGCAGATCCACCGGCGGAATCGCCCTCGACGATGAAAATTTCACTTTTTGCCGAGTCGCGTTCGGAACAGTCAGCTAATTTCCCTGGCAAGGCAAAGCCGTCTAAGGCTCCTTTGCGTAGTACAGAGTCGCGGGCGGCGCGGGCGGCCAAACGAGCTTTGGCGGCTAAACTTACCTTCTCGATGATGGCTCGGGCGTCACGAGGGTGTTCTTCGAGGAACTCGGTCAGGGCATCGTTAGTAGCCTGGGTAACTAAACTTCGCATCTCGGGCGTGCCAAGTTTGGCTTTAGTTTGCCCTTCGAATTGGGGGTCTGTTAGTTTGACACTAATTATGGCAGTGAGGCCCTCTTTAACGTCTTCGGCAGTGAGATTGGTGTCTTTGTCCTTTAGCAAGCCGCCTTTACGCGCATAATCGTTGAGGGTGCGCGTTAGAGCGGCCCGGAAGCCAGTCAAGTGCGTCCCGCCCTCAACAGTGTGTATATTATTGGCGAAGGAGAGAACGGTTTCCTGAAAGGAGTCGGTGTATTGCAAAGCAATCTCAACTTGAGAGTTACCGCCGAAATCGCGCTTGGTGTAAAAAATCTTGTGGTTTTTTACTTCCTTGCCTAGGTTTAGATGATCGACATAAGAGATAATGCCGCCTTCAAAGAGAAGCGTGTAGTGAGAGACTTGGTCGGGTAGTCGCTCATCGCTGACGACGATGCGCACGCCGGGGGTGAGATAGGCCTGCTGGCGCAAGTGTTGGAGAATGGTGTCCCAGTCGAACCGCGTGGCAGCGAATACTTCAGGATCGGGTTTGAAAGTGATGGTGGTACTGGTATCTTTGGCGCTACCAAATTTGCGCACTTTATTTTCAGCCACGCCGCGAGCATATCGTTGTTTGTAGGCTCCCCCGTCGCGGTGTACTTCGGCCTCGAGCCACTGCGAAAGAGCGTTGACGACGGACACTCCTACGCCGTGCAAGCCGCCGGAGACTTTGTATCCCCCGCCGCCGAACTTGGCGCCAGCGTGCAGGGTGGTCATGACGGTTTCCAGCGATGATTTTTTAGTGTGTTTATGTCTCTCGACAGGAATGCCTCGTCCGTCGTCGGTCACCTTAACGACGTCGTCGGGCAGCAGGCGCACGGTGATGTTGTGAGCGTGGCCGGCCATAGCCTCATCAATACCGTTATCAACGACCTCCCAGACCAGGTGGTGAAGCCCCTCCTGGCCGGTGCCACCGATGTACATGCCAGGGCGCTTGCGGACAGGATCGAGGCCTTCTAAAACCGTGATTTGTTCGGCACCGTAGGCACCGGGTTTTGGTGATTTTTTGGTGGGCATAAAATTAGCCTTATTAAGAGAAAAAGGGGCGGATAAATCCACCCTTCCCTGCTTATTTATTTTACCACAAAAGCGATAAAATTAGTAGCTTTTGGGGGGAGAGTTAATCGCGCAAATGGGCGCCTAGATCGGCCTGGAGGGCGGCGACAATTTTATTGTGAATTTGAGCAACTTCTGCGTCGGTGAGCGTCTTGTCTAACGATTGGTAAGTAATGTGAAAAGCCAAGCTTTTTTGGGCGTTGTCAGACGGCTCATATTCGTCAAAGAGGTCGACGTCGGCGACGAGCTGGCCCCCGACACGTTCTATTATTTCTTGTACCTGTTCAATAGTGACAACCGGGTTAATGAGAATGGATAGGTCGCGATAGCTAGGGGGATATTTGGGAAGCGGAACGTACGGGGCAGGCTGGAAGGCAGTTGATTTAATGTCTGCGAGCAGGCGGGAAGGCGCATCTTGTTCGATGCGGAATAAGAGCTCATCAAGATTTATCTCGAAACCAAAAACTGGCAGGCGGTATTTGAGTTTCTGGATTATGTCGTCGGTGATAATATTGGAAAGATTAAGGGAGTCTAGGCCTAAGGCATATTCTAAGGTCTTGGCGATATCGGTTAGGCGGGGCGTGCGGCCAACAATAACGGCGGCCAAGTGGAGGTTTTCATCAACGCCAGGGACCTTGTCCCCGGCCCCGGGTTTATAGACATGGCCAATTTCAAACAGGGATGATTCTTGGCTGCCGGCGTGGCGATGAAAAACATCGCGATTAGTGACAAGATTCTTGAGCAAGCCAGGCAATAGGCTGACGCGCAGGTTTTTTATGTCGGGTGCGACTGGGTTGACAAGGGAGAGATGGTCGGTACTGCCTAAGTTAGAGATGGCAGTATACTGCTGCGGCTCGAAGGAATAGTTCAGCGTTTCGGTCAGGCCTAGCTCAACGAGGGTCTCGCGCACGACTTCACACCAGTAGATACGGTGCGGGAGCGGCTGCGGTTTTGTGCTAGGGGGGGGCGGCGCGGACGCGATGTTCTCTAGCCCGGTGACGCGGATTACTTCCTCCACCAGGTCATGCTCGCCGGCTACGTCGAGTCGATCCGTAGGTACAGTTACAGACCATGGCTTTTTGGTATCATCGACAGTGAAGCGCAAGTTTTTAAACACCCGCTTGGATTGTTCAGCGGTGAATAGGTCAGAGCCGGCTACTTGGGAAACCTGGGACGGGCGAAATTTGATGGGGCGGGGCGAGCGAGGTTTGGGGCGGCTGTCGAGAATGCCCACAAGCGTAGCGCTGGTCAGCTCTTGCAGGAGACCAACGGCGCGCCGAGCAGCGTCGGTGACAAGATTGGTGTCTAGTTTTTTGCTGAAGCGGGCAGAAGCTTCCGTGGCAAGCGCGAGACGGCGAGCGGTTTCCTGGACGGAAAAAGCATTAAAACTGGCAACTTCAAGAAAAATGTCTTTTGTTTTTTCCGAAACGCTACTGTGTTGCCCCCCCATAACACCAGCGATAGCAACAGGCATATCGTGGCAGGTGATGACAAGATCGCGTTCCGTGAGCTTTTGTTCTGTGGCGTCGAGCAGGATGATCTTTTCTCCTGTTTTGGCTTGACGGATGCCGAAAGCCCGGCTAGGTAGTTTGGCAATGTCAAAGGCGTGCAGGGGGTTGCCGAGCTCGAACATGACGTAGTTGGTAATGTCGACGAGGTTGCCCAATGGTTTACTGCCAACTGCGAGCAAGCGAGCCTGTAGCCACAAAGGGGAGAGTCCGACCGATACACCCGTCAGTACAGCACCAAGGTAGCGGGGGGTTTTGGCTGCATCTTCAACTGTGACAGTAAATTCATTTACGGAGTTGCC
>CAYSWF010000045.1:0-7187 GCA_964434765.1 uncultured Candidatus Saccharibacteria bacterium | reverse complement strand
TTCTCTTTATTGTCTCTCCATAACCTGCATAGCCGTACATTGTCTGGGCAGAGCAAAACCCATCGTAGAGATCATCCATGCCAAGTGTGTGACCCAGCTCGTGAGTCGCTATATTGTCGAAATCCATCTTATTGGCTTCTCCTGTCAGTGACCATGGAAAATCTATTTGGTCATAAACCTGGTCCCACTCCACCAATTGCCGTTGGGACGGCTTACCGCTAAATACTCCCCACACAATTGTCACCGCAATAGCTCCGGGGCTGTCAATGTCGCCAAAATACACTTCATTCACTTCATCCGGAGCCACCGTGTCCGCCGCTAACACATCACCCGTTTGCGACCCGCTACCTAAAATATCAGCTCCTTCAGACGCGCTTTTCCACTTGGCAATATCAGCCACTAGATTACTGACCACAAAACTCTCGTCCAATCCTTCTCCATTAGACGGGTTCACTACCCACGGCTCCACTGTTTTCCACTTAGCGCCGCTAGCCAAAAAGCTGTAGCACGCCCCACTGCCACCCCTAGGCGGCTTGACTGGGTTGTCTCCTCTAACCCCTTCGTCCCGGTAGTGTACAAAAGCATAACCTTCCACCACCTGGCCTGTGCCTGGGTCAACTTCCTCTCCTAGGGCAATAACCGGTGATCGATCAGCTGCTGCCGGCAGCGTTAACGACTGTTCCGTGCCCGGAGTTAATAAAGTAGCCACCAGCCGCGGGGGCGCCGCCCAGACCGGTGTCGACAACACAAGTAAGCCCAACACCACCACCGCCAACTTATTTAACATAGTTTTAAAATTAAAAGTAAATGACTATTTGTGTATACCACTTTTTAAGATTCGCCACAAGTGGTGAGGCGTAGCTGGCCTCCACGGCATAAAAATAGGGCCAGATGTTAATCCGGCCCCGCGTGCTCTTTTTAGCGAGTCGTTTAGGATGCTTGTGTGTTCCAAACTCCTCCCGCCCTATGCATGATGCGTGCCACAGCTTTGTCGAACTGCTCTCTCGTCACCTCGCCGGCGTTCCACTTGTCGAACAGTTCCCCCAGTTCCCCGCACGGCATCTTCGCGTGTTTTGACACAGCGTGAACAAGTCCACAGTCTGCGCAGCGGTCCTCTACCTCCGCACAAAGAAGATCGCCTTCGCACCCGTTGCCGCAGGCGCGGCGTACCATCCAGTGGCGATAAATTTTGCCTCCACAGTCGCAGTACTCGTGTAGAAAAACATTTGCTGGAGCTTTCATGATAGATCTCCTATCAAGTTTCGCCGATCCGGCGCGTCGGCATAGGAAATGTCTCGGCCGCCTCGTCGGCAGTGGGGTTAACAAAAGGAAGCCCACGAACAGCCTCGAGTACTCTTTGCGCTAACGATGGTCGAGCCGCAATGAGTGTCAGGGGATCACCAAAACAACGTTTCTGCCAACCAGCACCATTCTCATCCGTGATGGTAAAACCCAATCCATCCAAGACGGGCAGAATACCACCAACGTCCCAGGGATGCAGCACCTCGTCGCGACCATGCGTGCCCCCCGGGAATAAAGCCCGCAGGTCCACATAGCCGTCAATCTGGTTGCAAATCATGTTTAGTAAGTCCTGCAGCGACGACCGGCAACCTCCAGTTGGCCAGGCACCAGTTGCTTGGATTGCTTCTTCCACCAGACAACGAGCCTTGATATTACCGTGAGAATATCCTGGTACTACCACGTACTTTTGGGAGTCGCCGCGGGTTTCCCTCACATTCTGTTGAGGAATTAGTTTTCCGTCCAGGAAGGGAAGAAACGAGCCTGGCTCTACGCGCACAGCTGAATACACCCGCCTGCTAGCGAAGTCGTACACAGCACAGGCTGCAATACTGGATAACTCCCTGTTCTCCAGTACCATTACCGACGTGCCCCCCAAAATCGGCCGGCTAATTTCTGCCGTTAGACCACGCTTAGTATTCGTCGACCCCTCCACCGCATCACCGACCAGGATTGGAAACTTCAATTCCTTACTGACAGCCCGCAGCGCTTCCGCCTCCTCAACAATATCACCGACAAAGCCTGGCATAACCGCACTAATATGCTCAAGCAAAGCACTGCCTGCTCTCGTGTCCACTGTTGAGAACTGATGCCCACCCACTTCTTCCGTGTCGATGATTGTGTTCGCCGGCATCTCCAATACGTAACTTCCCGTTCGTTTTACCACTTCACACAGGTCTAACATCATCTTTGTCCGTTGGCTCTGAACAAGCGGCCTGTACCCACGTTCTTCTGTGCCCATAAACACCCCCTCCCTTCGAGTAAATTGTCAAAAGATCATGTGCTATAGCACCCACTCAAATTGCACTCCTGTAGGCAAATATTGTCAATAACCTCTTACTGCCCACTAAAAAACCATTGCTTCACACAGAACGCAATGTTCTTAACTCTCTTATTTTTACATCAAAACCAGCCACCCGCTGGTCTAACGCTAAATTTTCTTGATAACGCCCTTGGCTCCCTCAACGCTACTTGATAGTACGTCCTTTACCGAATCTGCCACTTCAGTACCTACTTTACCTGCAGCCTCAATAGCTCCGGTGACTGCATCTGTTGTCGCCTTACCCACGTCTCCTCCTACATCTCGCACGGCCTCAATGGCGCCCTGTACCGCGCCTACCGCTGCTCCCGTCACATCACCACCCAACTCACTCGTGCTTGACACAGCCGCTGCTACCGCGTTCTTTACCACGCTTCCCGCTTCCCCGCCGGCTTCTGACACTCCTTTAATAGTCCCGCGCACCACTCCGGTCACAGCTTCTGTGCCGGCCGTGCCTACAGACTTAGCTCCTTGTAGCGCGCCGACTACCACGTCGCTCACACTTTCCACGGCTGCTGTGGTGACGTCACTAGTGCCCTCTAGGAACGAGACAACATTACCCCGCACCGTGTCAAACAAGGTATCATACACCTCATCGACACCCTCCAAAACACTAACAACAGTGTTTTTCATTTTTTCTCCGAGTTCTCCTAAAATACTTTCTGCCATAGTAATTTAATACAATTTAAGTTTAAATGATTAGAATTAGTTTATCCACACCTCCTGTTTTATTTTAGCACGTCGCGCCCCAGCGTCCCACCCCTCCCCCTAAAAAGCCCATACTCGTTTAATTTCAATCCTTTATCGCGCGCCAGCTTGCGCGTGGCAATTAGGAGGCTGTGGAAAGATTATATTGACATAATCATACTATATCATACTATATCATATAGACGTTATCGGAATGTTCGTTACAATCAAATCCCCCCCTATTCCTGCTTAAAGGAGGACAGTCATGTCCACTCCACTCGTTGACCAATTTAGTGGCAATCATGGTCAGAGTAGCCGCTTAGCTGAAGTGATGAACGCCTGCCGCCGTCACTACCGTTTCGTCGCTATAACAGTCATCGGCTGCGGCGATGCCTTCATCAACCGTTACTGGCCTAAACTCCAGCTCCTAGTCAACCAAGGATGGGTCAAGTTAATCGTCGTCGACCGCGCCCCGCTTAAACAGCTCATCGCAGAGAAAATCAGCCTGGCCCGACAAGCGTTTGGCGAGAGCGCAAGCGCCGCGCAACTGACCCAACGCTACGGTGGCCTTGTCCAGCTGCTTGAGCAGCGCCCTGACAGCATAAAGTACCTCAACGTGGAAGACGAAAATGATTGCGCCTGGTACAATCAACTCACTCAAGACATCGTCTTTGTTCTGGTGCCGGATGATATCCACGTCAAGTACGCCAGGGATTGGCTGAGGCGGGCCACGCTGGTCTTAGTAGAAAAGCCGTACAACCGCGATCTATTTGAAGCCCAGAAATTCACGGAAATCCTGAACAAAATGGTTAGAGTTAACGGTGAGAACAACCCTCACACCCTGGTGGTCTGCATCGATCATTACCTGGCCAAGATCTTCTCCTGCGTCACGCGCTTCAATGAAGAAATGCTCCAGCAGAAAACCGGAGTCATCAAACGGATTGAGTTTTCAATCTGTGAAGCCGGTGGGGTTGAACCTTGGCGCGCCTCCTCTCTGGACGCCGGCATGGTCTACGATCTCTTCTGTCATGTCCTAGCCCAGGCTTCCCCTTTTCTTAAACTCGACACGTTCCTGTCTGGAGGCGAAGGTCACTCCCAGGTCCGAGTAGCTAAGCATAAAGATTGCCCCATCAGGCGTGAGAGTTACGCCCGTATCGAGAGCCCCGGCCTGCAAGACTTTTACGGTCGACAAGTTACTCTTAGCGGTGTGCTTGGCAAAGGAATTGGTCAGAAGGATGTCAAATTTCTTCGTGTTATCGGCGAACACGGCACTTTGTTTGCCGATTTTGGTCCCCACTCTGACGGCTATCTTCGCCTTGAAACAGCAGGCCAGTCTTCTGTCCCCTTGTTCGAGATTGGCAAGGGTCACCCCGAGATGCTCGACGCCATCACCCAAGGACGGTTTTTGAAAGAGCCAGTCGGTGGCTTAACTAGCGAGACGGCTGTGACCATTCTGCAAATCATCAGATCAATCAGAGACCGCATTGAGGATAACATCGGGCGAATGGATGAGCAGTGTTATCCTATCGGCGCCGAACCTGGCGACATTGACAAAATCGCTGTTAAGTTAACGTAACTTCCCCAAGGAGTTAGACAATGCCCGAGACGATAAGCTATCCAGCTGAAACTGAAACAGCCCTGGCCTGGCAAGCCGACATTATGCCGGAACATGGCGGACACTGCGTTCGTCTCAACGCTTGGTCAGGCGGATCACAACTGCCGGTTCTCGAAGACGTTCCTCTCGAGACGATTATTAAGTCGCCGACCAGTCATGGCTGTCCTATTCTCTTCCCCTACGCCGGCCGCTTGGCCAACGGAACATTCCACTGGCAGGGAAAGAAATACCAGGACCACCCCCTTCGGCACGGTCTAGTGCGCCACCGCCCCTGGGCCGTTATTGAGAAAAGCGCGTCCCAACTTACTTGTGCTACCACCGTTGAGCCTGCCCCCGCGTCCTCCACCTTTCCTTTCCACTTCACCATGCAAGCGAAGCACGAGCTATCCCGGCAAGGTCTGATGATTCACCTTAGCGTTCACAATCTTGGTTGCACCTTTCCCTACTCTTGTGGTGTGCACCCTTATCTCCATCGTGGGCGGGGCTGTCAGATCAAAGTGTCGGCCGAGCAACACCTGGAACTAGACGTAAATCAGATTCCCACTGGCGGAATACACCCCGTACGAGGTGCTTATGATCTTCGCGCATGGCAAATCCTGGCCCCTGACCTTCACTACGACGATATTTTTACTGGTCTGCCCCACCGCTCCATCACCTGGAGCCAAGCTGTCGTTCTTTATGATATTATGGACGGTTGCGCCTACACCAGCTTTCTCGTCGACCACCGCGCCTTCCCTTTCTTGTGTCTATACACACCACCACAGCGGCACGCCGTCTGTATCGAGCCCTACACTTCCGCTCCCGATGCCCTCAACCACCCTGATCAACACCAGTGGAACCTGCAAGTACTAGCTGAAGGAGAATCAGTAGCCTACTCGTTTGGAATAGGACTACTTCAGTGAACCTTTTCCCCCTTCCCTTGAGGAAGGGTTTTTTATATTGCCTCATACTCGCCCACCGCCTCCCGATAATGACACCAGTCACAATCAGCCCCGGCTTGCGGTAGCTCTTCCGCCTCCAGGCAAGCTTTAATATTGTGCAGCGCTTCCTCCACCCAGCCGTCATTGCCCCTGTACGGCAAAATTGTCACCTCAAACTCCAGTTTACCGTCAAAAGCCTGCCGATCCGTCCGGCCGTTGGCATAAACAAAATAGCCCGTATCCGATACCTTAAAACCATTATGCCGCAGTAACCACTGGTACACCTCTAGTTGGCGCTTGTAACTTATCTGCCACGGCGCATCAATATTCACTGTCCCCTCCTTGGCTGTTGCCTTATAGTCGACAACTACAAGTTCTTCCTTTCCGTTCACCCATACATCATCGAGCCCGCCCGACACGACAAGATTCGTTTGTTTATGGTGATGACGCACGCCTCGGAAAGGATCGCGCCATTCGTTCAGTTGTTTATGTTGATAGGGCACGGCTTCTATTCCGTACGCCTCCATTAACGGATGCCGTTTTTTCTGGGCCCGGTGAATATCAAACTCCTTCTTGAGCAGCGTGTCAACCGCTGAATTTAAGTTAAAAGGGAAGCCCGGCGGGCGGGCCACGCCCAGCCGTCTATCAAGAGCGCGGGCAGTCCCGGAACAAATCAATTTTCGAGCGGCTAATATTAAACGGCTCTGGGCTTACTGGGTCAAACACGTTTCTAATCCGCTTCGAATTATAGTACTGCGACATGCCGCCATAGTAACCAATTGCCTCGTAGCAGTCCATGTGGTACTCTGGACAGTTGTTCGTTTGCCAGTTCTTTTTAACCTAAGCGTAAGGAGAGTACTTTGTGAGTGTCAGTAAGCTGCCCCCCGTGCTTCTTATAGCTACGCCCAGCCACGAGCCCCTATACACAAGCTATTGCCGGTTTCTGAACCAACATTGGTCTGCCGGCATTGAGGTTTGGCCGGCCGCCCCAAGCTGCCTCGCCGCCGTCATAGTGTTTTGTCATAACGGCGACTTGCAAAATGCCCAAGCCAGCTTGCTCCGGTCACTTATGGATCAGCACGTACCAGTTCTCGTTGTTGACACCAACAGTCAGAGCAATCGTCTTTGGAGTGACCTATCCCAGCGCAACAGACTCGTTAAGTATACTGTTGTTGAGGGTCAGGCCTGGTTTGACACCTGTTTTCATTTCCTAGCCTCCCTCCGCCATAGTTTGAGCGCGGGCGGGCCCATGCTACTCGCCACTTCATTCAACGAGCGCCGGCAGCTCTCCGCCCCCCAAACATCAGTGTAAAACACCGATGTTTTTTTATTTCAACAACTCTATCTTGCCAATCAATGGCAATGGCTTCATTTTCCCGTTAGCCGCGTTGATGACACCCATCACCAGAAAGATAACTCCGCCGACATACACCGCCACGTACAACAACGCCCCAACCAAGATAACCATCAGTATGGCTGCCGCCACATGTCCCACCACCCACCACAGCAGCAGGTTCAGCTGCTGATTAGCGTGGAATTTAGCGTAGGCGTTCTTTTTGGCGTCTGATAACAGCGGAATAAAGAATAAAATGGGGATGATGTAGCCCACAATAGCGATTGCCTTGTG
>CAYSWF010000044.1:5672-7268 GCA_964434765.1 uncultured Candidatus Saccharibacteria bacterium | reverse complement strand
GGGTGCATGGCGCCCTGAACCCAACGTGGTTCAGGGCGAATCTCGGCACCCCGACCCGCCTACGCCGAGGCTTCGGCGGGCCCACCTGCTGCCATATAAACAAAAATTGACAACTCAACCTAGCACTGTCGAATGAGGAACGATTAATCCCCTTTACTTTTCTTCTTTTTTTTCTCTTCTTTTCGCAAACTTAAACCTAATCTATGCTCATCCGGTTCTAATGAAATAATTCTAAATTTTTTATGTTCACCTAACTTTAGTACTAATGAAGGATCTTGTTGAGCGTTATCTGGCAATTCAGATATATGAATAAGCCCATGAATATCATTATCTAGTTTAACAAACCCTCCAAAAGGCGTTACTTTTATAATTTCAGCTTTTATCTCACTGCCAATTTTATATTTATCCTTTACATGCTTCCACGGATCTTCTTGCAGCTGTTTAACCGATAGTGATATTCTAAGTCCCTCAACACTAATAATTTTAGCTTTTATTGTCTCGCCTAACGATACAAAATCCAACGGGTTATCAATTCGCTGCCAGGCCAACTCTGATATGTGAACTAACCCTTCTAGTTCATTGCCATCAATATTAAATCTGACAAATATACCAAACTCAACCACACCGCTTACTGTTCCTTCCACTACATCACCCTCTTTAATATTTTTAAGCACGTTGCTTAATTCATCACTAAGCGCCGCCTTTTCAGATACAATTAATTTTTCAGTATTTTGATCAGCCGCAATAACCTTAACCTTAAATTGCTTACCAATATATTCTTTAAGTCGCACTAAAATTTTTGTTTTATCTCCTCCGTCTACTCTGGGGTAGTGATCTTGTGCTAACTGCGATACTGGCAAGAAGCCCGTTACACCCTGGACTCTAACTATGAGACCACCTTTATTAGCATCCAATATTTCGGTCTCAATAATATCTCCACTTTCGAGCTTTCGTCTTAATTCCTCCCAACTGCGTTCCCTAGTAGCAGACCTAAGAGACAACTCAATGTAATCATCTTCATTATCATATTTTTGTACTGTAGCTTGAACCGCGTCTCCTATATTTGCGTTCTTGAAAGTGTCAATATCATCAAATAGATCACGTCCATATATAATGCCAATTCCCAATAACCCCAAATCAACGTATAATGCATTTCTAGCTTTATCTATAATTTTGCCACTTACTATTTCACCAATGCCTGGAACATTTATCATATCCTCTCTTTGCCCAATCAAGTTGGCCATCAGGCTATCATCATTTTCTACCTTCGTTACCGTATTCATATAAATCACATAATGCCACAGGATGACAATTAGAGCAAATTAAACTAAAATATCATTTATGAACATAACCTGGCATGGACAACACACGCTAAAAATAGTCACTCACGGCATAACAGTTGTACTAGACCCTCATCCTCCTCAAAAAAACACTCCTTCCTTTCGGGCCAAAGCCGATATTGTTTCACTCTCAAACCCATTCGCTAAAGAAATGTCGCATATCAGTTGCCTCCAGGGGTCGCCTACTATCATTGATACACCCGGCGAATACTCTCTTGGTGGCCTAACTTTATATGCCCGCGGCTGGCGCCATAAC
>CAYSWF010000044.1:1219-5662 GCA_964434765.1 uncultured Candidatus Saccharibacteria bacterium | reverse complement strand
GATGGCAGTGAGCGCAGTTTTCAGCGTTGGCTCATCGAAGACGTTGTCCTTCTTCATCTAGGTGCCTTAACTAGAAAGCTTACTACCGAGGAGCTGCAAGCACTGGAACAAATACCTATTGACGTTCTTTTTCTTCCTATCAATAGTTCAAACGGTCTATCTCCACAATTGGCTTCAGAATTAATCACTATCATCGAACCCCATCTTGTCATACCTATTAATTACACAACCATCACTGCCTTTGCCAAAGCCATGGGTATAAATCCTAGAAATAAACAACCAAAACTAACTATTAACAACCGTAGTCTAACCCGCGAGGGACTAGCCACGGTCATACTTTCGCCGTAAGCTATAAAGTGAAACATATATATTTTTTCTATGCTATTCAGAAAAACACATTATCGCCTAGAGCAATTACGTCGACAGCCGCAAGATGTACGGTTACGCGCTGCCTTGACCATTACCATTGGTATCGGTATCTTGTTAGTTTTTATTACTCTAGCCATTTTGCTGCCCCTACAACTTTACCTGACCTAACATCTAATTGCTATGATAGGAAACGTTGTTTCTCAAGAAATTACCAATGAAATACAGCAAAGCTATTTAGATTACGCCATGAGCGTGATCGTGGCTCGTGCCTTGCCCGATGTTCGTGATGGTCTGAAACCCGTTGCCAGACGAATCCTATATTCGATGTGGCAACAAGGACTCCGTTCCACAGCCAAGTTTCGCAAATCTGCTAATGTCGTTGGCGATGTCCTTGGTAAATATCATCCCCATGGTGACATAGCCGTCTATGATGCTCTAGCTCGTCTCACCCAAGAATTCTCCCTGCGTTATCAACTTATTGAGGGGCAAGGCAATTGGGGAAGTATCGACGGCGATTCACCAGCCGCTATGCGTTACACGGAAGCCAGGTTAGCCAAATTGTCTGACGACATCATGCAAGACATCACCAAAGAAACCGTCGATTTTGTCCCCAACTATGATGGCACGCGCACGGAACCAGTCGTATTGCCCGCCAGTCTGCCCCAGTTCCTTATCAACGGCACTCTCGGCATAGCAGTCGGCATGGCTACCAACGTGCCTCCTCACAACCTGGGCGAGGTTTGCGACGCCGCTGTTCATTTAATTGACCACCCCGGTGCCACCGTTGAGGACCTGCTTCAGTTTGTCCAGGGACCGGATTTTCCTACCGGTGCCGCTATCTATGATAGGCAGGAAATTCTCCAGGCTTACGCCACCGGTAAAGGGAGTATTGTTACCCGCGCTCTGGCCGATATAGAAGAAGAGAAAACCGGTTCCTATCGCATAATCATCCGGGCCATTCCTTACCTTGTAAACAAAGCAACCCTTATCACCAAAATTGCCGAGGCGGTTAAAAGCAAACGCCTGGACGGCATCAGAGACTTGCGTGACGAGTCCGACCGCGACGGCCTTCGCGTTGTTATTGAGCTCAAAAAAGACGCTTTTCCCAAGAAAGTACTCAATCGACTTTTTGCCACCACTGATCTGCAAAAAACCTTTCACGTTAACATGTTGGCTCTGGTCGACGGCGGCCGGCAACCCAAAGTACTCACCCTAAAAGAAGCCCTGGAAGAACATATCAAGCATCGTCAGGAGGTTATCACCCGCCGTACCACCTTTGATCTTAAATGCGCCAAAGAGCGTGCCCACATATTAGAAGGCCTGAACCAAGCCCTCGACCACATCAATGAAGTGATAGCCACCATTAAAAAATCGCGTACTCGGGAAACTGCCCACGCCAACTTGCGTCTGGCATTCAAACTCTCCGCCGCTCAAGCCACCGCCATTCTCGAGATGCGCCTCCAGACCCTGGCTGGCCTCGAGCGCCAAAAGATCGAAGACGAGCTGCGTGCCAAGAGAGCCCTCATCAAAGAGCTCTCTGCCATCCTCCGCGATTCCAAAAAGGTAATGAACATCATTAAGGACGAATACCAGCGCCTCAAAGAAGCCTACGGCGATACCCGTCGCACGCGTGTCTTCCGCCAACCCATTACTGAATTTGTTCCGGAGGACCTGGTGCCAGACGAACCCGCCATCATTACTATTACTCGCGGCGGCTACATTAAGCGTCTAGCTACTGACACTTATCGTGTTCAGCACCGGGGCGGCAAGGGCGTGCGCGGCATAGCCACCAAGGAAGAAGATATTGTTGACATCTTCCTGGCCACGACCACGCACAAAGAGCTTCTCTTCTTTACCAACCAAGGCCGGGTCTTCGCCCTGCGCGCCTACGAGATCCCCGCCACTACCCGGGCTGCCAAAGGTCAGGCCCTCCCCAATTTTCTTGAATTGGCAGCCAACGAGCGCGTCACCGCCCTGCAAGCTCTCCCCGCCCAAGACGAAGCCAGTAAGTTTCTGGTCATGACCACCAAGGGCGGCGTCATTAAAAAAACACCGCGCGACGCCTTTACCAACATCCGGCGCAGTGGCCTTAAAGCCATAAACCTAAAAGGTGGTGACACCCTGGAATGGGTCACCGCCTCCACCGGCTACGACCAAGTTTTACTTGTCACCCGCGCCGGCCAGGCCATCCGTTTTTCCGAAACCAACGTGCGTCCCCTAGGCCGGGCCGCCGCCGGGGTGCGCGGTATACGTCTAAGAAGTAAAGATGAAGTGGTCGCCATGCACGTGGTGCCCCCGGGCGTCGCCAAGCAACAACAAATACTAGTTATCACCGAACAAGGTTTTGGCAAGCGTACTCCTCTTACTGCCTATCGTCTGCAGGGCCGCGGCGGATCCGGTATTAAAACAGCCAGAGTAACCGCCAAAACCGGTCCGGTAGTCAACGCCGCTCTCGTCGACCAGACCAGTCTTTCCGCCACCAACGTGCTTGTCATCTCGGAAAAAGGCCAAGTCATTCGCGTCGAAGTTAGTGCCATTTCCGAGCAGTCGCGCGACACCCAGGGCGTGAAAATCATGAGCTCAACCAACTCCAGCGGTCGCGTCGCCGCCTTCACCACCTGGACCCAGTGATAATGTGCTAATCTAATGTCATGTCCGAAACCAGCACGGCTCCCTTCATCCGCCCCGAAAAATTTTGGCGCCAGCTTGGCCTACGCGCCAACCAAACCGTTGTCCACTTAGGCTGTGGCGCCGGCTTCTACTTAATCCCCGCCGCCAAGATCGTCGGTAAGAGCGGCCAAGTCATTGGTGTTGACATCCTTCCCGATATGCTCCAAGAAGCTGAAGGCCGGGCCCGGCGGGAAGGCGTTGACGGCATCGTCCGCACCATCCGCTCCAACCTGGAAGGAAAGCGTGGCTCTGGTCTCGACCAGAATATAGCTGACTGGACCCTCGTCGCCAACATCTTATACCAAGCCGACCCGGCTAAAATTTTGGGCGAAGCTGCCCGCGTCACCAAAACCGGCGGCACCATCATCGTCGTCGAGTGGGACACCGCAGCCTCTCCGTTGGGCCCGCCCGTCGCCACGCGTTTTGCCAAACAACAAGTGCTTGACATAGCCGCTAAACTCAAACTTAAACTCCAAGCCGAGTTTAACCCTTCTCCCTATCACTATGGCCTACTCCTGGCGGTTTAAGTTCAGCCTCTTGAGTCTGGTTATCTTGAGCCTTGTTTCCCTCACGGCTCTGGGCTGCCAGCCTAGTAATCAAGATACCGCTGCCATAAGTTCCGACGTCGAGCTTGTCGTCTGGGGGCTCTGGTCAGAGAGCAAAGATATGGAGCCAGTAATTGCCTCTTTCCAAGAAAAAACCGGCATCAATGTTACCTACAAAAAAATTGCCTCCGTTGCCGAATACGAAAAAAAGCTCTTGTCCGCCCTAGCCGAGCGTCGCGGTCCCGATATTTTTATCATTCACCACACCTGGCTGACCAGCAAGCTAGGGTTAATGAGCCCCGCCCCAGCGGAGGTTATTGACGAGCGCGCTCTGCGCGAAGAGTTTGTCGACGTGGTAGCCGATGACGTTATCCACGACGGGCAAATCTACGCTCTCCCCACCTCTGTTGATACTCTGGCTCTCTACTACAACAAGGACATCTTAAGCGCCGCTGGCATTGCTCATCCCCCCGGCACCTGGCTGGATTTTCAACAAGTAGTCGAAAACATCACTCGCACCACTCGCTTTGGCACTATCGCCCAAAGCGCCGTCTCTCTCGGTACGGCCGGCAATATCAACCGGGCCGCTGATATTGTTCAACTCCTTTTCCTGCAAAGCGGCCAGACTATTGTGGCTCCCGACGGCGGCAAAGCCTCTTTAGTAGGCGAGGTAGGGGAGCGTAGTCTTACTTTCTATACCGACTTCGCCAACAAATCTAAGAAAGTTTACACCTGGGATTTGCAGCAAGATTACTCCCTTGACGCTTTTGCCGAGGCGGAAACCGCCATGATGGTCAATTACTCCTATCACATTCCCACCATCCGCGCCAAAAACCCTCGCCTGCGTTTTGCTATAGCC
>CAYSWF010000044.1:0-1187 GCA_964434765.1 uncultured Candidatus Saccharibacteria bacterium | reverse complement strand
ATTTCTGACAGCAAGGTAGTAAACTTTGCTTCCTTCTGGCCTTACGCTGTCTCTAATCAGTCAGGAGCGCCAACTGCCGCCTGGCAGTTTGTCCGGCATCTAACTAACACGGAATCTGCCCAAGCTCTCAACGAAGCTGCCAGCACGCCTCCCGCTCGCCGCAATGCTATAGACAACCTCAAGCGCGATCCCACCCTAGGTGTCTTTGCCGAGCAGGCCCTAACAGCCGTTACCTGGCCCCGCATTGATATCGTCGCCATCGACGCCATCTTCAACACCATGATTGACAATGTTGTCACCGGCGCCGCCACGCCCGCCGAGAGCCTGCGCCGCGCCGAGGACCAACTGAACCAACTCCAACCGGAGCCCGAGCCAGCCGCCACCGGGGGTCAGGATTCCGGCGGGGGGCTTCTTCAACCCAAAATCGGCCCATTCTAATTAAGCCGAGCAGCTAGTATAATAAATTTATGTCCATCATCCGCCCTGCTAACACGGTCACCCTTCTCATCGTCCTGGCCGCTCTGCTTGTCCCCGGTGTTGCCGCCGCCGCCATTACACAATTCGAAAATCCTCTCGCCACCTCATACCCTGACGTTGCCATAACAAACATTCTTGAAAACATTATTAAATTTATCCTCGGTCTGTCTGCCCTAGTTGCCATGACTACCCTTGTATACAGTGGTCTTCGCCTCATTCTTGGTGCCTCTCTTAGCGAGTCGGAGATAGCCCGCGCCAAACAAATGATTTTCTGGGCCATCATTGGTCTCATAGTTATCGGCATGGCCGCTTCTATCTTAGATGTTTTAGATTGGGTTTTATTTTTTACCCCCGGGCCATGAAACTATTTAATTCCATAATAGATTTGTTTATTCCAACCGCCTACGCTGCCAACAGCTTCCGGGCAGGCTTGACAGAGACGATTGGCAAATGGTGGATGTTTGGTCTCTCTGGTTTGTCTTTCCAGAATCTATTTGCGAACATTGCTACTTTCCGCACTGGCCTAGTCGCTGCCCTGGCCCTGGCCGCGCTTGTCTGGGGCGGCGTCATGTACATTGTCTCCCTCGGCGACGAGTCCCGCAGCGCTCGCGCCAAACACATCATCTTGTATGCCATTCTCGGCCTGCTCATCGCCGGCATCGCCTCAATCATTATCAGCACCGTAGTTTGTATATACACCCAGCCTGGAG
>CAYSWF010000043.1:1997-7366 GCA_964434765.1 uncultured Candidatus Saccharibacteria bacterium | reverse complement strand
AGATGAGCCAGGTGAAGAAGAGCAGAGCTAGAGGGAGGTAGTTTTTTTTGTTGAGCATTTTGCTGATTTTTTAATGGTAATGAGTGCGAGGAAAGTGACAAGGCCGAGGGTAGTTAGTTTCTTAGCCAGTTTGATGGCCGGTGAACGATAATAGAAAGTAACGGTGTGTTGGCCGGCGGGGACGGCGGCTGCGCGCCAGATGGTGTTGGCGACTAGGGAAGGGGCGGGCTGGCCGTCCAGGAGTGCGTGCCATTGGGGTGTCCAGGCGTCGGTGAGGACTAGGTAGGCAGCGCGGGGGGTGTCGACTTCAATAGATACTTTAGTGGGCTCATATTGGGTGATGGTGGCGGTGGCTTCGGGGATTGGTGTTTGGACTAAGGTAGGCGAGGTTGGTTTATCGGGTACTAGGAACGATTTAGGGTAAGCGCTCGGGTTACTGTAGAGAGCTACGTCAGTGGAACCGATATCTTGCTTGGCCAGCTGCACAAAGCCTGCGGCGGGTAAATTGTCAGTGGCGTCAAACGGTATAGTTTGAGAAACATGGGTAACGCCGCTCATATTGATTAGATCCCGGTAGCGTTGCAGGAAATGCTTGCCTTCGTTGTCGAGAGGGTCACGATCGTTGGCGAAATATTGGCGGACAAAAGTGCGGTAGGCCCTAATACCGAAAGCGCCAATCCAGTCGGTTGAGGAGGCGCCGGCCGTTACTTGGAGATGCCGGGAGAGGTTAGCTACTTCCGGGTCGCTGCGTGTTCGATACTGGGCGTCAAAGATGATACGGACGTCCTTGAGAGACTTGGCTGTTTGTTGCGGGCTGGGATTAGCGATGCGGACGAGGTAGGCCCGTTCCGGTTCGGGAATGGGGCCGAGTTTAAAATAGAGATTGACGCCGCTGGGTTGATCGCTGGAAAAAGATAGTAGGTAGGATTGCCCGGCGTGGTTAGCAAGTTCGGGGAAGCAAAATTTCTGGGGGGCGTAGTTGTCGATGTCGCGGCTGGATAGGGTGATTTGGTTAAGGGGTGGGCTATATAGGTTGTCGCGCAGGGTGATGGTGAGGAAGCTGGCAGGACGGTTAAGGGAATACATAGGAACAAGCAAGCACTCGAGTGTATTTTTTGTGATAGTGAATGGCTGATGGACAGTAAAGCGAGGCGATATTTCTACGGTGGCGTGGGCTGTCGCTTGTTGTTTGTTGACCAACAGGGCCGGTCTGCTTAAGAGGCGTGGCGGCGTGTTGTGAGAGAATGCATACTCGGCGAGGGGTTGGTATATGGACGCTGGTTGAGCGAGAGAGTAGCTGGTGGTCAGGGGATTATATTGCCAGCCATAGTACAACAGAGTGAGGCTGGTAGCGGTTAATATTAGGAAGGGTATGATCTGTCGGGCTATTGGCCGACGGTAGGATAGTTGGCTAAATAGCCAGAGGAGGACGCTGAAAGCCAAGATAACCAGGGTCGTTGGCAGCAGGGCAAAGCGTTTGATTAGGTTGGGGTCGTCGCTGGCTTGCCGGAAAAAAGGTGTTAGTAGTATAGCGGCCAGGGTTAAACCGGCAGTGGTGACGATGAGCAGACGAGAGATCTTTTGTGTGTGGCCGACGGAGATAGTAAGGTCGTGTAGTCCGAGGGCGGCCAGCAAGGCCAGGCCGGCGTCGAAGAAGAGGAGAAACCGGGCGGGGATGCTTAAAGAGGTGATAATGTTTTGCCCGACGAGCCAGCGGTAGACAGGCGAGTGGATACCAAGAGCGCCGGCTATGCCTAGCAATATAAGCAGGGTGCCGGTCAGGCGCAGAGTGCGTTGCGTTTGCCAGCGGGTTAGAGCCGCCCCGGTTAGGAGTAATGGAATTATGCCGACGTAGGCAGCTAACTCTTGAAAGTTTTTGGCGCCCCAGTAACTCTCGTGGTCGCCAAAGAAGTAAGGGAAAATTAAGGTGATGGCATGCGCGGGCGGGTAGCTAAATTCGAACAGTTCTTCTGGAGAGAGCGCCTCCGCGCGGTCGGAGTAGGGCAAGAATTCAAATAGGGGCAGGATGGCGAAGGAGGCGAGGGAGAGTGAGAGGATGGCGGCAAGAATAGTGAGAGCTGTTATTTTTAGTGTATAGCGCTTTCCTCGGGCATATCCTGCTCGCTCATTCTCGCTCGCCCAGCGGCTCGCTCCGAGGTTTCGGCCTTTTTGTCCCCCGCCTTGGCGGGGGAACCATGCCAAAAAGGCCTCAAAATCCGCTCGCAGGATGCCCGAGGCAGCGCTAAGAAATCCATAAAGTCCAGCAATAATGAGCGTGTATAGGGCAATTTGGGCGTGACCACTCAATGGTATGACCGCCGCGACAGCCGCCATAATAGCGGCGCGTCTCAAGGTCGGTTTGCTCACAAAGGCGTCAATAGCTAACAAAAGCCACGGCAACACCATAGTGGCGACGTAGAAGTTGACGTGGTTTAAGTGACCAACGCTAAAGCCGGAGAAAGTAAAGACGATAGCGCCCAGAGCGGCCGCCAGGCCGCGCAGAGCCCGGCGGCGCAGGAAGACAAACATACCTGTTAGGCCCAGAGCGAAGTAGGACAGAATGGATACTTGCAGCAGGACTAAAGGAGGCAGTCCGAAAAAACGCAGCAGCAGGTGGAGAGGAGTAAAGAAACCAAGTTGTCCCCAGGCCAGCAGAGGCTGGCCAAAGCCAAAGAGAGGACTCCACTGCGGCAGCTGCCAGTTAGACTGAAACTCACCGTAGACGTACTCCAGGGGATAGTAGAGTATCTTGAGGTCGTCGAGGAAGTAATATTTACCTAGGAACAGGGTGCGGGAGAAGAAGACTGCCCATATAACAAGTAGAATTGTTAGGGGGAGCCAGTTTTGTTTTATTCCTGACATTGTTTTTCCTGGCCGCCGCAGACACGGTACAGAGTTTTGCCGTCTTTGTGCAGGATGCGGTAGTGGAATTTACGTTGCTCGTCTTCGTCGAACGAGCGCTGGTCTTTCTGATCAACTTCGAGTTGAGCTTCGAGAAAGTATTCTGTGCTGCCGGCGGCATCGCCGCTGGTGGCGCAGTAGCGGTAGAGGAAGCCGCGTTCTTCTCTGGCATCATGAGGCAGGACTTTAACAAAGGACCACTCGCTAGGATTGGTTGAGGTTAAACAGTGTTTTGGCGCGGGGGGGTAAAACTCGCGCATGTTGTAGTAATCCTCGAGTGTTCTTTTAAGATAAGCGATGTCTTGCTGACGCAGACCGTCCCGGATTGCGGCGCGGGTGGTGAGCAAGGAGGGGATAAGAAATATAACGAATATTAACAGTAAAATGGCGAGCGTTAGATATTCGCGGGGGGCGACCGTCAACATGGTTTATACTATAGAAGATGTCGTTATCATCTTACATTACGGCACTGCTGGTTTTACTGGTAGGGGTGGGAGGGTGGTACCTCCTGGATCAGTTCGAGGAAGATACGGTGGTTGACATCTTAGCGGCGCGGGAGATTGATTTGGGTTTGCCTATATATGCTCAATTCGTCGCCACTCAAAAGGTTAGTTTGGAACGCAGAACTGTGGTCACGCGGTTAGTAGTACCAACTTACTTTCCGGCGGAGGGACAAGAACTACAGATTGACCTGCGGCACGGCGGCAGACTCATTCAGCGCTGGCGTTACCAGCCTTTGAACAGCGGCTTGACAGAGGCCAGCTTGGTTCTAGAGCCGCCCTGGGCGCTGGATGGCTTGGTAGAAGTGCAATTCTCGGCGGTTAACATTGGACACGATCGGGCGGCGCAGGCGCCGCGGGTGTTTGTGGAGTCAGCCAACGAGCAGTATCCGGGGGGAAATTACCGGGTGGTTGAGAATGAGAAGGAAGGAGATATTAGTTTATCTATTATGGAGCGACGCCGGGTGCTGGACCGCGTGCTGGTAGCCGGGCAACGGCGGCCGCTGAAGGTATTAGCTCAAGTTGGGCTTACGGCCATGGTGGCATTATTGGCCGTGTGGCTGCCGGGAGTGCTGGCCCGCGTGGTTAGACGGGGCGGTGTGGAATAGATAGTAGACGAGGATGCTCAAGGGAATGATTAATGATAAGGCCCAAAATATTATGACGAACAAAAGCCGGGCGACCGAGTGCCAGCTGTTAGGTAGGGGAAGCGGTACTTTTAGGGCCAGGATGGCGAAGACTACGTAAAGCAACAAGAACGGCGCGCTGCGCCGTCGCCGCCTAGGCAGCCAAGGGATAGTGAAGAGAGTAGTCAGCACGAAAATGATTTCTATATGTTCGAGGCGGAGAGGAAATAAAGTGGCCAGCATACCGGCCAAGATGAGCCAAGCAGCCAGTGGGGATAGTCTTAAAGTAAGTTGTCTCATGGTAGTTTGATGATGACGGTCGAATTGTCCATCCAGTTGACGGCCGAGAGGGCTGTATGGGGGTTCCGAGAAGGGTCTTCGTAGAATTGATAGACAGCGGCGTTTTCGCGCCAGGTGAGGGCGGCCATTGTGGTAAAAAGGAGTCCGAGGAAGAGCAACCTGGCGGCGGGAGAGCGGAAAGCGGAGCGGGACAGATGGGGAAGAGCTAGGCCTGCGGCCAGACAGACGGCGAGGATAAAATAGGTGCGGAAGCGGTTTTCCCAAAGGCCAACGCGGAACGTGGAGTTAGTGGTTAGGAGAAACGCTAGCCAAAAGAAGCTCAACAGGCTGGTAGAGGCAGGCAGGCTATGGCGCAGCTTACTAATCAGAATGGCGATGCCGGGGATGCTTAACACTATCCAAGGCGCGAATTTTGACTTAAGGATATCGAGAAGAAAGAAGTCTTCAGACTGTTGTTCAACGAAAGGCCAGCCAGGGCCGCGGGCGTACTTGTAGATAATTAAGACGGCCAGGGCGGCCGTAAGAGCGCCTAAATATTTTATGAGGGTGGCTTGGTGTGGTGCCAAGCGATGACGGACGGGGAAAAGCAAGACCGTGCCCATAGTAAGACTGGTGATGAGCACGAAGCCGCTTAAGGGGTGAGTGCCGACTGTGGCGGCGACCATAGCGAGCGTGCCCCAGGTTGAGCCGGCGGCCAGGCGTTCAAAAGTTAGGATTAAGAAGATAAGACTCCATAACTGGGGGGCGGTGCCATCTTCAAAGTGGTTGCCTATGCCGATGGGCGTAAGTCCCCAAATAGCCAGGCCAGCGGCGGCGGCGCGCCAGGAGCCAATACGCCAGAGCAGAGCGCCAATACTGAAGCCAGTTAAAATTTGTCCGAGAGTTATCCACCAAATAAAACGGTCGGGCCAGGGAAGGGGTAGAAGCGCCCAGGCCGTAAAAAGTAGGTGTGATAGAGGGTAGTTGGAATGTTTGATTAACGCTATGGTTTCAGAAGGTGCTTGTTTGATAGCTAGAATTATTTGGGCGGCGCGAACGTGGG
>CAYSWF010000043.1:0-1987 GCA_964434765.1 uncultured Candidatus Saccharibacteria bacterium | reverse complement strand
AGTTGTACTTAGGGGATACTGGAGAGAAAAGATAAGCAGCAGGGTGGTGGCGGTTAACAAACCGGTGCCAGGCAGAATGATTTTGTTTATCAGAGTGTTAAGAGGCATGAGTTTATTTTACACTAGGGGGCGTGATGTTGCGTATTTTTGTTTGGTAGGCGATACTTCAACGATGACTATAAAGAGCAAAGTAAGAGTGGCGAAAGTGGAGGAGGTCAAAAGCGGCGATGAGCTGATAGCTATCATAGTGCCAGCCGATTTTAGGGAACCGGGCGTACATTTTTTTACCCCAAAAGAGGTGGGGCAGCAACTAGCCTATGTGCAGCACGAGTCAGGGGTAGTGGTTGACGCCCATGTTCATAATGAGGTGGAGCGGTCTATTAGGATCACTTGCGAGACCGTGTTTGTTAAAAAGGGAAAGTTGAGAGTAGATTTTTATAACACTGACCACAAATATTTATTGAGCCGGGTGGTGGGGGCAGGGGCGGCGGTGCTGCAAGTGTCGGGCGGGCATGGTTTTAAGGTGCTGGATAGGGCGGAGTTAGTAGTAGTTAAGCAAGGTCCTTACGCTGCGGAAGGGGACAAAACCCGGTTCCGGGGGGTGCCAGAGGATCAGGTTAAATTGTTTTGAGGTATGTCGGTTGCGATAGTCACGACGACCGTCAACAAGCCAATTTTATTGCGTGATTATTGCTTAAACGCTCGTAGGTTTGGACACCAGGACGTAAAGTTTGTGATTGCCGGGGACCGGCAGACACCAAAGGAAGTAGCTGATTATTGTCAGGAGCTGGGAAAAGAGTTTGATTACCAGGTGGAGTACCTGGGCGTTGAGGAACAGCAGAACTTTCTGTCAAGGTTCAGCGAGTTGCGCGATCATCTGCCGTTCAATTCCTTGGCGAGGAGGAACGTGGCTATCCTGAAGTCCTATCTGGACGGAGCGGAGGTTATTATTACCATTGATGACGATAATTTTGTGTTGGAGGGGCAGGACTTTGTGGGGCAGCACCGCCTAGCGGGGCAAACGCAGCCGATGGTATGCGTGCACAGCGATACGGGCTGGTTTAACGTGTGTGAAATGCTGGAGGAGGAGAAGGGGCGGCCTTTTTATCATCGGGGGTTTCCTTGGCCGAGGCGCTGGCAGGAGGGCCGGGTAGTCAAGGAAAAAAGGACAGGACGGGTAGTGGTCAATGCCGGTCTTTGGCTGGGGGCACCGGACGTTGATGCGATGACCTGGCTGGACGGCCCGCTCCAGACGACCGGGTTCAAAAGAGAATATGAGGAGGGTGTGAGTTTAGCGCCTGGTACCTGGTCGCCGTTTAACTCTCAAAACACTGCTTTGGCTAGGGAGGTAGTCCCGGCCTATTTTCTAAGCCCGCACCTGGGGCGATATGATGACGTGTGGGCCAGCTACCTAGTGAAGAGAATAGCGGATCACCTAGGCGACTATGTTCGTTATGGGTTTCCGCTAGTGAAACAGGTGCGCAATCCTCATGACTACTTGGTTGACTTTGATCGGGAGCGGCTAGGTTTGGAGCTGACGGGGGATTTCGTGGAGGGCTTAAGACAGTGGCCTTTGCAGGGTTCAACCTACGCGGAGTGTTACGGTGAAGTAGCGGAGTACGTAGCTGGTTTTGTTAAGACTAATAAAAAGGTGCGCGGAGGGCGGGGCGACTTTAGGCAGGCCATAGATCAACTGGTTCAGGGCATGAGAATTTGGCAGGGCGTCATGGGCGGTAAAACAGCGCCGACTCGGGTTTTGGCGACTGCTAAGACGCGGACCGGGGCGGCGTCGTGGGCCCAGGCGGCTAGTTACGCTGATACTAGGGGGGTGGGTGAGAGAGGAGACAGGCAGCGCAAGATAAAGATCAACTTGGCGTCTGGGGAGCGGCCGCTGCCAGGCTTTTTGAATGTTGATATAAGGGATATCCCGGGGATTGAGTACCCGAATACCAGCGCGGAGGACTTGTCATGCTTTGCTGATGAATTT
>CAYSWF010000042.1:6262-7688 GCA_964434765.1 uncultured Candidatus Saccharibacteria bacterium | reverse complement strand
CTTAATCGCCGCTAGCGGCGACTCGCCAGTCCCGGTTGGTTCATATTTTTCTATCTTCGGCAGCTCCACCGGCAACTCCTCTTCCGGCACTGGCACAATTCCGCAGTTATCGCAATGGATAATCGGTATCGGCTCGCCCCAATAGCGCTGCCTAGAAAATACCCAGTCCCTAAGCTTATAATGCACCCTCTTACACCCCAGCCCCTTCAGCTGCAGCGCCTCGGCGATAGCCTGCCCACCCTGCGCAGCGGCCAGACCACTGTAGCCACCCGAACCTATCAATACCCCTTCCCCTACATATGGTAGATCTGTTCCCCCGACAGCTAGAGTCGGCTGCACCACCTGGACCACCGGCAACCCATAACGATGAGCAAAGGAAAAATCACGTTCATCATGTGCCGGCACAGCCATAATGGCACCCGTGCCATAGCTCATCATCACATAATCAGCCACCCAAACTGGAACTTCCTCCCCGTTGATCGGATTGATAGCCATTATACTCTTGAGCTGAACACCGGTGATCCCTTTTTCCACCGCCGTTCTCTGCAATTCAGTTTTACCGCGTGCCTCGACAACATACCTTTTAATTTCCTCAATATTTTCGATTTTTGGTTGTCGATTTTGGTCCTCGAGAAGCTGCCCCACCAGCGGATGTTCAGGCGACAGTACCACAAACGTGGCGCCAAATATTGTATCTGGACGCGTCGTGAATACTTTAATAACATCCTGAGAACCCAGTAAGCGCCAATCTATCTCTATACCCTCGCTCTTGCCAATCCAATTACGTTGTAGATCAACAATAAAATCAGGCCAGTCCAGACTATTTAAACCTGACAACAAGCGGTCTGCATATTTGGTAATCCTCAACATCCACTGCTGCATCGGCTTGAGCTCCACCAACTCACCACAACGCTCACACCGCCCCTCTTTTACCTCCTCATTAGCCAACCCCGTCTTACAACTCAAACACCAATTAATCGGTATCGTATCTTGATAAACCAAACCCATCTTTAAAAATTGTAGAAAGATCCACTGCGTCCACTTGTAATAAGCAGGACTGGTAGTATTAATTTCTCGCTCCCAGTCATAGGAAAAACCCATCATTTGCATTTGCCTCCTAAACCGCTCAACATTTCTGGCTGTAAGTTCTGCCGGATGAACACCCTTCGCGATCGCCGTGTTCTCCGTTGGCAGCCCGAAGGCATCCCACCCGGTCGGGTGCAACACATTAAATCCCTTCATGCGTAAATATCGGCTGACCACGTCCGAAGCGGTATAAACCTTCACGTGTCCCACGTGTAAACCATCGCCGGAAGGGTAGGGAAACATATCGAGTACATACATATTCTTCCGTGCCGACCGCGCCCGCACCGCAAATAATCTCTCTGCCAGCCATTGCTTCTGCCACTTAGCCTCAAGAGCCTTA
>CAYSWF010000042.1:2156-6252 GCA_964434765.1 uncultured Candidatus Saccharibacteria bacterium | reverse complement strand
ACAACTGCACCATAACAAACAGTATACTCCAGTGCCGCCCGCCGTTACGAACCTTCACCTATGTAAAACCTTCCGGGCGGCTTCCACGCGCCGTTTTACCTCCTTTTCAAACCCTTCCTCCCCCGGCTCATAATAAATATTATTTTGTACTTCATCCGGCCGATATTGTTGTGACACCACATGCCCCAGAAAATCATGAGGATATTTGTACCCCACCCCCCAGCCATGCTTTTTCATACCCTCTTTAGGAGCGTTCACAATATGCCCGGGCGGCTGGGCGTTGCCAAAAACCTCAACATCCCGCTTGGCCGCCTCTTTCGCCTTATACACGCTGTTGCTCTTAGGCGCCGCCGCTAAATAAGTTGTGGCCTGCGCCAGAGCAAACTCCGCCTCTGGCAACCCCACCCATTCTAGGGTATGAGCGGCGGCACTGGTTAGCATTAACGCATGCGGGTCAGCATTGCCTATATCTTCCGAAGCAAAAATCAACATGCGCCGCACGATAAATTTGGGGTCCTCCCCTGCCACCAGCATACGAAACAGATAAAATAACGCCGCGTCCGGATCAGAACCCCGCATACTCTTTATAAACGCCGATATTGTATCATAATGCACATCCCCCGCCTTGTCATACTGCACCACACCCTTCAGCGCCGCCGCTTCAACATCTTTTCTGCTAATCTCTCCTTTTGGAACTGCCAGCCAGGACCGTTCTAGTATATTCAATGCCCGCCGCGCATCACCGCCCGCCAGAGTCACTAAGCTCTCTTCAGCTGCTTGTGACAAATTAGCTCGCCGGCCCACCCTGTCGCTCTCGAGCGATAGGGCCCGTCGCACAATCTTCCTAATATCCTCAACCGACAGTCCCTCCAATCGCACCACTTCGGCTCTCGACACCAACGCCTTAATGATCTCGAAATACGGGTTCTCCGTTGTCGCTCCAATCAAAGTTATTAATCCCTCTTCCACGGACGGCAACAACACATCCTGCTGCGCCTTATTAAACCGGTGAATCTCGTCCACTATCAGCACCGTCCTTTTACCCTGAGCCTGTTCACCTTGAGCTTGTCGAACAGGTCGAAGGGCAGCCCTACTAATAATGTCCCGCAAATCTTTCACCCCCGCCGTCACCGCGCTAACCCGCTCTAATTTAGCCTCCATCCTGCTCGCAATAATATAGGCCAGCGTTGTCTTACCCACTCCCGGTGGGCCCCACAAAATCAAAGACCCCACCACGCCCTGTTCAATGGCCCGCTTAAGCGCCGTGCCCTCCCCCAACACTTTCTCCTGCCCTATGAACTCATCCAGTGTCCGCGGCCGCACTCTAGCTGCCAGTGGCACACCGGTATCGACATTTTCTGTTTTAGTTCGCATGACACATTTAGTATACATTTAATCACTTCAAACCAAATAGGTTGCGCGTGTTCTCCTGGGTCACCCTATCCACCTCGCCTATGCCTAAACCCTTGAGTTCCGCTATCTTCTCTGCCACCAGCCTCACATACGCCGGTTCATTGCGCTTTCCCCGCTGTGGCTCCGGCGCCAAAAAGGGGCAATCTGTTTCAATCAGCATTCGCTCTAACGGCACCCGGCGTGCCACCTCCGCCGTTTCTCCCGCGTTTTTAAACGTCACCACGCCATTAAAGGCAAGATACATGCCTAATGCCAAATATTTTTCCGCCTGCTGCCACGTACCACTAAATGAATGCATCACCCCAAGTGGACGCTGGTTGTCGCTATACGAAGACAACAAACCAATAACTTCATCATGGGCGCTTGTCTCGTGGCCGCCGTCAGGAAACCCGGCGGGATCACGGACATGAAAAATAACTGGCCGGTTCTCCTTGTTTGCCAGTTCTATAAATCGCCGCAGTGCTTTAAGCTGTTTTTGCCACAAACCGCCTCTGTACAAGTCAACCCCCACCTCGCCCACCGCCACCACTTCTTTTTCCTTCACCAGCTTCCATAATTTCTTCCAGCCTAGCCAGTTCAAACCCTCTGCCTCGCTAGGATGAACACCTACTGTCGCCCAGACCCCTAGGGGCTGTCGAAGGCCGTATTGACGAGCCAATTCAATAGCCTTCTTACTACTCCCAATATCCGTCCCCACTTCAATCCATCCTTCAACACCTGCTCCCCGCGCTCTATCAATAACCTCTTCCCGATCCTCATCAAACTGGGAAAACGCCACATGGGCGTGACTGTCAATCATATCAGAATCGTAAAACGCCCAGCGTAAAACGCAAAACAAATATACTTTGCGCTTTTCCCTCTACGTTTTACGCTTAAACAACTATGCTGTCGCTTGCCCACACTATAGTCAGCCTACCCTTCGGCGTTTATCTGCAAAACCCTGCTCTGATCTTCGCCGCCGCCTTCCTGTTCCATCTGCTCACCGACTCCCTTCTCCATTGGAACATCCGCCCTAAACAACACCCCCACTTTCCCTATAAACTAGTAACCCTGGACGTTATAAGCGGCCTCGGAGCAGCCTGGCTACTACTAGGCGACAACATTATTGCTCCAGCAATTATGGCCGCTATTGCTGGCGGCAACGCGCCCGATGTCCTCCACTCTCTGTGGTTGCTGCGCCGAGAAACTAAACCCCTGCCTATTTGGCTTACCTGGACTAAACCCTTCTTCACCTTCCACCACAGAATTCAGCGCGAAACAGATAATGTTGTCCGCGGTCTCATTCTTCAAATCATTCTTGTCGCCCTGGCTCTCACTCTGGTTTTACCCCGCTAACTCCTCATCGGCCGCCGGCGTAGCCACCAAAAATTAACCAACACCCGGAAATTAACCAACACCCGAATTAACCAACACCCGGAATTAACCAACACCCGGTGTTAAACACCGGGTGTTAATATAACGATGTTATACCGTTCTACTCCAATATAAGATGCTTAATTGACTCCAACTCCCTAGCATAGTTAGCGTAGTCAGTAACAAACCCTCGGTATTCCCCTGGCTTCATTAAGGAGCCAAGGAGCCGAGTATGGCAAAGATTATGCTTCCGCACACCCACATACTCGTTCAATGATGACCACTGATATATCACAGGATCATCGACCATACCAGCCACATAAGGATTCAGATGAACATACCTTGTGACATGGAGAAATTGATCGCTTCCGTCTATGTGAACAGCCCTAAAACGCCCAGTGAAAAGTGGTCCGCTACGCTCATGACGAACATTGAAATACCGTGCGTAACTGTTGAAGACACGCTGTAGATATGTAGAAATCCCCCGCTCCGTGTTCTCACACAAAAGAAGATGAACATGACTGCCCATCAAGCAATAACACAACAGGTCAACTAATCCTTTATTGTACGGTGTTCCTCGGCTGACAATCTCCCATTTCTTAAGACCTCGTTGCTTTTTTGCTAAGGAGTAGCTAACAACGTATCCATGCGGCAAGTAGTAAACAAGCAGGGCAAGAAACCTTTGTCTTTCGTATTTGTTAGTAAAAATGTTCTGTCTAGCCACGCCCCGATGACAAATATGGTAGATATTCCCCGGTGCAAAAGACACAGTGCGGTAACCCATGTTAAAATTATAGCACATAAAACTAACATCCCTCAATAAACACCCGGTGTTAAACACCGGGTGTTGACACATTACCGCTCTGTCCCTCACTCTGGTTTTACCCCGCTAACTCCTCATCGGCCGCCGGCGTAGCCACCAAGTCATTGACAAAAGCGCTTATCACCACCGCCGCCGGCACCGCCAACAGCACTCCCACCACGCCCACCAGCCGCGCGCCCAGCAGCACCGCCAATATCGTGACTAAGGGGTTTAAACCAGTCGCTTTGCGCATAATAAATGGCACCAATAAATAATTTTCAGCCTGCTGCACCAATAGATAAAATGCCACCACCCCTGCTCCCAACAACCACGACTGGGTAAAACCAACCAACACTGCCGGCACCGCCGCAATAATCGGGCCAATAATTGGTATCATTTCCATCACTCCCGCCACCAAACCAAGCAACAGTGAATAAGGCACGCCCATCGACCATAAGCCCCAAGACACCACCACTCCAAAAATCACACCTAAAGACAGCTGTGCCACCACCCAGCGTCCAATCTTCT
>CAYSWF010000042.1:1087-2146 GCA_964434765.1 uncultured Candidatus Saccharibacteria bacterium | reverse complement strand
CCATCTCTACGTATGGCAGATGTTTACTGGGCACCACTACCCGAAACAACTTCTTAATCACATCTCTATCCACCACCATGTACAACGCCACCACGAACATGAAAATTAAGGTGAACACACCAGAAAACACCGTGCGGGTCTGACGAAATATACCCGCTCCCACATTAGCCAAATTATTCCCCACCCCTACTAAAGCTTGCTGCCACGAACTTACCGCCCCTCGCACAACACCCGAAGATGGCATCAATCCCTGCTCGCTCAAATATTCCATCAAGGCCGGCAGCGCCTGCGCCAGCTGGGTTATTTGCTCCGTCAAAGGAGGAATAATCAGTAACACCACTACCGACAATAACGCCAACACTAACACATACACAAAGACCACCGACAGAGCCCGTGGTATCCGATATCTTTCCAGGCTATCCGCCACCGGCTTAATAGCGCTGGCCACCACCACCGCGGCAAACAACATCAGCAGAAAATCAAGGATTACATACAGAAACCAAAAACCAACCAATATTAAAACGGCCCGAAATACAGTACTGGTTGTGATATTAATTTCTTCCACCCCGCTGGATAATCTCATAAACCTACCTTACTCCTTCTCTATTAACTGGGCAAAGGCAGCAACTGATTTATGCGGACTAAGCAACGCGGCAGCCCGGCGCTCGGGACTAAGCAATTCTCCTGCTACTTGCCTAATTTCCTGTGCCGTCACCGCCTCTATACGCCGCCCCACCTCCCGCGGCGTCATAATCTTCCCCTGTAATAACTGCTGCTCCCCCGCAAACATAGCCAGCGCCGCCGTCTCCTCTAATTCTAGAACCAAGTGACCCCGTACCATTTCCTTGGCCCTGCTAATTTCAGCTGGCGATACCTCTTCCTGCCTCACCCTATCGTACTGCCGCAAAATAAGTTCTAAGGCGAAATCAGCTTTATCTGTGCGCAGCCCGGCCTGTGTTTCTAAGCTGCCTGTATCAATAAAATTCTCGGACGAGGTATGAATAGCATAAGCCAACCCCTGCTCTTCTCTCACCGTCATGAACATACGGCTGCTCATTC
>CAYSWF010000042.1:0-1077 GCA_964434765.1 uncultured Candidatus Saccharibacteria bacterium | reverse complement strand
TACCGCCAGCAGCTTAGCCGCCCAGCGCCGCTCATCGGCCAGCCCCACCCCGGGCACCCCGACCACCAAATGTGTTTGGTCAATCGATTCCCTTCTCTCATGCATAAATCTCTTGGCTGGTCCCGCTGCGGCCGGCTCCGGGCGAGTCTCCTGCCCCCGAGGCAAATCCCCAAACAGTGCTTGTATTTTTTCCAGAACCTCATCGCCCCCAAAATTACCCGCCACCGCCACCACTGCGTTACCCGTGTGGTAGTGCTCTTTGGTATAAGACACTAAGTCAGGCCGCTTAAAAGCAGACACTGTCCCCGGCGAGCCATCAATACGACGTCCCAGCGGCTGCTCTCCAAACAACGCCCGCCTCCATAAATGGTGTACATGCCGCGCCGGTGCATCAGTATACATTTTCATCTCCTCCTTAATCACCCCCCGCTCCCGTTCTATCTCCTCGGCCGGAAACAGGGAATGCAACAATATGTCCGACACTAAATCAGCTCCTAAATCCAGGTGCTTTCTTGCTAATCTGACATAGTAACCCGTCACTTCCTCCCCCGTGAAAGCGTTGAATTCGGCTCCGACGTTGTCCAGCACCTCGGCAATCTGTCGCTTATCAGGGCGCTTTTCCGTTCCCTTAAAAAACATATGCTCTAAGAAATGCGACAATCCCCACTGCCGCGCCGTCTCATAGCGCGACCCCACCCCAATTAAAACTAGCAGTGTTACCGTCTCCCCCTCTCGCCGAGGCAGCAACACTACCCTAAGACCCGTCGGCAACTTCTTCTCAACTAGCGCAAAGTCTTTCATGAATATTCTCGGCTACTTCCTCAATCCCCACTCGTTCCTGCTCCATACTATCCCGATCCCTAATTGTCACCGCTTTATCCTCCAGCGAGTCAAAGTCAACCGTTACGCAATACGGCGTACCAATCTCGTCCTGACGCCGGTACCGCTTTCCGATCGAGCCCGTCACGTCATAATCGCAGCTGAACCGCTGCGCCATCCTCCGCGCCAACTCCCGCGCTACCTTCTCCAACTCCTCTCTATGCGACAACGGCAGCACCGCTACCTGATAAGGCGCGA
>CAYSWF010000041.1:3643-7770 GCA_964434765.1 uncultured Candidatus Saccharibacteria bacterium | reverse complement strand
CCAAGCGAGGGCGCGGCGGAAGGGGGGTGTGGGGGGAATTCCGCCGCGCCCGAGCCGAAGCGAAGCCCCGCCGCCCTGCTCGGTCAGAGCAGAACCCAGCAAAAAAGTTTTCTTTTCCTTTTAGAAGAAAAAATCCGGCGCGCGCAAATCAGGAAAAGCGAAGAAAACTTTTTTGCTGGGTGGCGAGTGGTAGCGAGCGGCGGCGGGCTGGCTTCCTTAGTTGGTTTTTCGCTCAAAGTAGGTTCGCGCAAAGTGTATAATTACAGCACTACAAAAACACGTACAGCGACGTCAGTACCGCCGCCATCAGCCAAGCCACAGTGAAACCAGTAGACGGTAAGACAAGTGCAAACACCCCCACTAACACCCAGGCTGTGGCCGCCTTAGAGATAGACAACACAATTTCCAGCGCCACCACATAGGGCAACGCTCCCGCCTGTCGGCCTTGCCGGTACAGACGATACCACATCGGAATTCTTATCCCGATAAAAGCTGCCCTCGACAAAGTGTCTGTTAAAAAAACTCGCAGCGACGACCCCGCCAGCGGCCGAAACAAGTAACCCAATACCATAAAGGGGATATGCCACCTAAGAATCTTCTGATAAGAAAAGCGATCACTAATCTCACCCACCAAGAAGCCCAATAGAGTCATCACCACCACGTTCAGCGACGCCACCAGCCCCAGTTGTGCCGCCCCGCCCAGAATGATAAACATAAACACTGGCCAAAAGACCATATCAATTAAATTCTCACCCCACCCCAACATCGTCCAAACCATACTCCGATGACGCCGGGAGACAATTACCCGCCATGGCGATAAGTAGTCATACGTCTGCCGCCGGTAGCGCTCCTGCGTACGCAGTAAAGGGAACGCAGCCAACAATGCCAAAGATGCCGCCGCTACAAACAACACGGAAAAACCAAAGTAAGCGGCAATCAATCCGCCCGCAATGGGGCCTAACACGCCCACGCCCTGAGTAAACGTAAACAACCAGGAAAGCTCCGTTCCCTGGTTCTTCTCGTCGCTATATTTACACACCTCCGCATGGTAGGCCGGCCAATACAATATCTTAAAAAACGTCAACAGTATCCAAGTCAACCAAAAAAGACTTGGTACCAGCGGAATGGCTGCCAATGTGACAAAATACACCACAAAGAGCGGCATAGACCACGACAATGAGCGCTCTAAACCATACCGCCCTACAAACTTCCCCCCCAGCGGCAACAAAAAAATATACAACGAGTAGTGCAGCGCGTAATACAAGGCAATCCTAGACAACGTAATCCCCTCTTGATAAAAGAATACCGGCTCAAAGATTAAAATTAGTGCGCTGGCAAAGGAAAATAGAATGGAAAAAGCATACAACTCCTTAAGCTGCCGACCAGAATCGATACTAAAAAACCTATACCAGACGTTCATTGCCATTTAGTATAACATTCTGCTAAGGTTATCCCCATGAAAAACATAAAGAACAGGGTTACCCGGTGCCGTCTGGCTTTCATTGGTGCCGGCTATGTCGGCCTAGTTTCAGGCACTTGTCTGGCCGAAGTCGGCCACACGGTCATTCTAGTCGATAACAATCACGATAAAATCGCTAAACTGAAGCGCGGTCTCATCCCCATCTACGAACCAGGCCTGGACGAGCTCATCCCTAAGAACGTTAAAGCCCGCCGCCTCTCGTTCACCACCAACCTGCCAGCCGCCGTAAAAAAATCAGACGTAATTTTTATCGCCGTCAACACCCCGCCCTTACCCAACGGTCAGGCCGACTTATCCCACGTGGCCAGCGCTGCCCGCCAGATTGCCCAAGCTGCCGACTCCTATAAGGTTATCGTTGACAAAAGCACGGTCCCGGTACAAACAGGCGAGCGAGTGCTTGAGACCATTAAACAACATAACAAACGCACCATTGATGTCGACGTGGTCAGCAATCCGGAGTTCCTGCGTGAAGGTTCGGCCGTCCAAGATTTTCTAAAACCTGACCGCATTGTCGTCGGCGTCGCCAACAAGCGCGCGGAGAAAATCATGCGCGATATCTACCGTCCCATTAAAGCCCCCTTCATCGTCACCGACGTTAAAAGCGCCGAACTCATCAAACACGCCAGTAATTCCTTTCTAGCCACTAAAATTTCCTTCACCAATGCCCTAGCCCACATCTGCGAGCTATCAGGCGCCAACATCGATCAAGTGGTTAAAGGCATGGGTCTGGACGAACGTATCGGTCAACACTTCCTAAAAGCCGGCATCGGCTATGGCGGTTCTTGTTTTCCCAAAGACATCTCCGCTTTCATCTCCATCGCCAAGGAACTCGGTTACGACTTCGGCCTACTTAAGGAAGTGGCCAAGATTAACAACCAGGCTCGCCGCACTTTCCTGCACAAGATTGAACAAGCCTTGTGGGTCACCAAAGGTAAAACCATTGCCCTGTGGGGATTAGCCTTTAAGCCCAATACCGACGACATGCGCAATGCTCCTTCCCTAGACATCGTCGAGCAGCTCCACGCCGACGGCGCCACCATCCAAGCTTACGACCCTAAGGCTACCAACACTGCCCGCGCCGTACTTGGTAACAAAGTACGCTATAAAAAGACTATGTACGAAGCCCTTAAAGGGGCCGATGCACTAGTTATTATCACTGACTGGGATGAATTCAAGAAGCCCAACTGGAAAAAAGTTGCCCTCCTGCTCAATAATCCTATAATCATCGACGGCCGCAACATGTACTACCGCAAGGAAATGGAGAAAAAAGGCTTCGTATACCACAGCGTAGGTAGAGGATAAACCCACAAAACCCCTCCTAACCCTGCCTGTCCGGCAGGCAGGCTCCCCTTGCTTGTCCCGCGAAGCCTTGGCGAAGTGGGATCAGGGGAGGCGTTTGTACCTGCAGAGATTAATGCCCCCCTTGCATCGCCCCGCGTAGCCTTTGGGCGAAGTGGGGATAAAGGGGGGTTAGGGGGGATTACCAAGCACCCTCTCCGCTTCTTCCAGTTGCTCTTTATCATTAACCGGCAGCCAGAAGTCAGCCTCCACCACTTTTATCTTCTTGTTACGCTCCTTAATTAATTTCATCCACACATCCGGCGTCTCGTACTCTCCCCGCGCCGATGGCTCAACCTCAACCTCAAAAAAACTCTCGTCCATCACCATCGCTCCATTCCAAGCTAAATTTGACACAAACTCCTTAGGCTTCTCGACTGACTTAATTAAATACCCCTCCTCGTCTGTCACCAATATCCCCCAATTCTCCGGACGCTCCACTCGTGAAGACAATACCGACAAATCATACTTGACCAGCTCCTGCAAACCCTTAGGTCCGAAAATATCATCGCCCACCATGCCCAGCCAGCAACCCTTGACCAAGTCCTTGGCTACCCCAAACGCATGGGCCAAACCTAACTGTTTTTCTTGAACAACAAAAGTAATCGGCCGCCCGCCATATTCACCCGATTTAAAATGCTTCCTTATCGTCTTTTCGTGCGGACCTCCCACGACAAAAATCAACTCGTTCACTTCTTCCGGCAGCATGTCTAGCGCATGTTCCACTACTGGCTTGCCGGCCACCGGCAGCAACTGCTTCGGCCCTTCATAATACTTGGCCATCCGCGTCCCCTTGCCCGCCATCAAAACTACCGCCTGCATGACAATAATTTACACCTACACCGGCACCGGCGCTAAGTCCACCGGCGGCGCCACTGGCATAAGATCCACCTTCATCTGCAACTTAGCATCGTGCGCCGCGCTAATCTCTATATTTTCGCGAGCGAAAGATGCATACCCCGGTTTAGTCACCGTCACGGTATACCGACCCGGCGGCGGCAGGGCAAAAAATCGCCCCTGGTTATCAGCCACGCGCGTCATCACCAAACGGTTAGTACCCAGCTCATACAGCCGCACCACCGCTAAGTCCAACGGCACGTGTGTAATGGCGTCCCTCACAAAACCGTAAGAGGGGCGCAGCCGCACCTCCAAAACAATTTTTACGGCCACTAATCCCACATAAAACATTTCTAACAGCAAAAATAACGAGCCAGGCACCCATAGTAATAACACCGTATTTAAAAAGGAGCCGCCGATAAAAAGTGGCCAGGACAACACATGGCCTTCGTGTTGCACAACCTGCCACACA
>CAYSWF010000041.1:3270-3633 GCA_964434765.1 uncultured Candidatus Saccharibacteria bacterium | reverse complement strand
ACCGCCTCACCCGTCGGCTTCATGGGAATAACAATATTGAGAGTCTTAACCCGATCAGTGATATTTAGAATACCCCCCGTATACAACACATCCCCCTCTTCAACATTAAACGTCGCCGCTGCTGGAGAGAAGGCAAAACCCTCCACCTCCACCGCCAGAGTGTAATCACCCGGCGCTAGCGGCACCGCAAATGCCCCTTTGGCATTAGTGTGTAGTTTGTGCTTAATTTTTTTGTCCCCATCGTAAACCAAGACCTTTGCCCCCACAATCGGTTCGCCCGTTTTGTACTGAACCACCCGGCCCCGGTGTACCGGGCCGCGCCGTCCCCGCCACAGCGAAGTAAGCTTCTCTATGCGCTTACGC
>CAYSWF010000041.1:1019-3242 GCA_964434765.1 uncultured Candidatus Saccharibacteria bacterium | reverse complement strand
AATATCCAAGGGGCGCAGCACTAATGACACCACCGTCGGCACTTCACTTACCCTCCCCCTTCCTAATTCTTCCCCCGGCTCTACCGGCGCACCGGTCGCTACAGCCGGCAACGCCCGAGTTACTATTGTTACCACATCAGCCGCTGCCTGCCCGGAAAAATCTCGCACCGTCAAATTAAATACATACGCTTCACTCTCGACCGCAGCGGTAAAAGATGGCGTAGCCGTGCTAACCAAGCTCAACTCAGCCTCCACCCCGTCCAGCTGCCGCCAAGCGTAAGTTAGCGCTCCCCCTTCCGGGTCATAAGAGTTAGTACCGTCCAAGATCACAACTGCCCCCGGATTAACGACCTGATCATCCCCTGCCTGCGCTACCGGCGGCAGGTTTTCAGGGGGAGCCGGCTCACTTGGTAGAGGAGATGGGATCATAGAGACTGTCGGCAGCCCCGTCTCTGTCGGTGCGGGACTTTCTGCACCACCCGGCGTTGGCACCTCCTCGCTCTGCCCCGTCGTCGCCCGCACACTCGACACACCGGCAGTATTGCCGAATGTATCTGTTACAAACAACTTAAAATAATATTGGGTGTCCTCCGCCAATCCCGTCACCGTCGTACCCGTTGTTTCAGTATCATCCATAGCCGCGTCGTCAGCCTCATCCCACACCGTAGCCGTCTTCTCCAATACCGCAGTGTGGTTAGTGCCATAATAGAGCTCAAAATCAAACGAGCCACTATCTGCCGCCTCACCCCAAATAAGCTCAACTTGATCTGAACCCACCGCCGCTACCTGTACACCGGTAAGCGAAGGAGACTCATTGTCAATCTGAAAAGCAGAACTGGCGGCCCTCTCCCCGTTGCCAACATCGTCCCGCGGGATAACGCGCAACTGCGCAGTTGCGACCTCCCCCACAATTGGCCCTCCGGTGTTAAGCACCGAGCGGGTATCCCACACCAGTGTCAGCTTCACACTGTCACTAGTATCAGTGTCAATGCGGTTAGACGTCCCAACTTGGTAGCCATTGCTATTTTTAAGATCCACCGATCCCGTATCAGCGCTGACGGCTGATACCAGTTCACGCCATCCACTGTGTACTGCACCCGCAAACGCGTCTTATCCCGGTCACCATCAGACACTTCCGTCGTAAACGTCACTTTACCACTACCATCAACACTCTGTGTTATTTCACCCGGCGCCGTGGCCACCGGCTTAGCCAATACATGTTCATACCAATACACGCTGCCCCGACGATGATCACCGGCTATAATGTCAAAGTCATTATCATTATCAACATCAGTTACCACCACCCCAAAGACACTCTGCAATGAGCTGGCTATGGTCGTCTTGGTAAATTCCTCGCTACCGTCATTGTTATACCAGAAAACACTGTTGTCATCCTGCGCCGCTACCACAATATCCTCGTCGCCATCCTCATCCAAGTCCACTGGTACCACTGTCACCGCGTCGACGCCCGTCCCCACTTCAGTTCTCTGGAAAGCCGTCAGGTCAAGATTGCGATACAGCAATAACATATTGCCAGCTGGTTCCGCCACTACGATGTCCGCCTTCCCATCCTCATTTACATCCTTCACCACCAAGTGAGTTTGTTTCGTATTACTATCATCAATATCAACGCGCGACCAGCTATAGCCATCCGCCGTATCCCAGCGCTGCAAGCCTGCGCTGCCCCCGGTAACAATATCGGCGTAGCCATTGCCATTAACATCAGCCACAGTTACCGCCGTCACTCCCGTACCCGTTCCCATGGTCGTGGCCGTAAATGTGCCCGTGCCATTGTTCATCCACCGCTGCAGTGTTATCTGCTCTCCGGCCGTTGTTGCCGTCACCACATCCGGTGCTCCGTCAGCATCAATATCACCTGCATAAGCCTTGGCATCATAGCCCGTACCGATACTCGTCCCCGAAAATTCTATGCCGCCCTTATTGCGATACCAGCGCACACTGGGCGTGGCATTCCTGGTAGTCACGAGCAGATCCTGTGCACCGTCCTTATCCAAATCAACAACTTGCACCCGCTCCCCATCAACGTCATCTACCAGCTTGACCGTAAATGACCCGTCGTCATTGTTTATATACACCTTGATACCATCCGAACCGGCCGTTATTACATCAACATCACCATTGCCATCAATATCAGATGCCGCCAGGCCCAGTACTCCCACCGCTCCTGTCTCCACCCCCATGATATGTGATGTAAAGCTAAGC
>CAYSWF010000041.1:0-1009 GCA_964434765.1 uncultured Candidatus Saccharibacteria bacterium | reverse complement strand
AGATAACGAATACCGCCCATTGCTAAGGACAACACCAAACCTGCCGATATCAACCAACGCAGCCACGGCAACATGGCCGCCCCAGGCGATATCCGCCGGCGAATTCTCAATCTAGAACGTGCTGGCATACCCCTTAAGATCTGTCTAGGTACTCGGACCATCAACCCGCTCCCGGCCTTGTCTCACGACAAAATTAACCATGCGACCCTTCACATAAACCACCTTCTCGATATTTCCCTGGTCTAGATAGCGCCTCACATTAGGCAGGGCGCGCGCCTGCGTCTCCACCTGCTCCCGGGAACTATCAGCCGGCACCGCCACCTCACCTCGCACCCTACCATTTACTTGTATAGGCAACGTGACGACCGCCGCGGATAATAAAACTTGATCAAAAACTGGCCAGCCCTGGTACATCAGCGATTCGGTATGTCCCAACTGCGACCACAGCTCTTCGGACAAATGGGGCGCATAGGGAGCCAGTAATAACAAAAAAGTCTCTAGCGTCGAGCGCGCTACCTTCTCACATTTCTCCAGCTCATTAAGTAATACCATGAGTCCCGCCACCGCCGTGTTGAAACGAAATTGCTCCGTTCCCTCCGCTACTCGCCGGATCGCCCGGTGCAACTTTAACTCCATATCAGGCTCCTCCGCCCCCCCGGTCCCCGACAGGCGAGTAAACACTTGCCACACGCGGCGCAGAAAACGCGCCGCTCCGTTCAAACTCGACTCACTCCAGGCCATAGCGTTGTCAAACGGCCCCATAAACATTACATATACGCGCAGCGCATCTGCTCCTACCCGCCTCACCACATCATCAGGATTCACCACATTACCCCGCGATTTGCTCATCTTCTGACCATCATCGCCTAACAGCAGCCCCACACCGCGAAAACGTTTAAACGGCTCCTCGACCGGCACTACCCCCGCATCAAACAACACTAAATTCCAAAAACGCGCGTACAACAGATGCAATACCGCGTGCTCGGCTCCCCCAACGTACAAATCAACC
>CAYSWF010000040.1:2872-7927 GCA_964434765.1 uncultured Candidatus Saccharibacteria bacterium | reverse complement strand
AATATTCTTGACTGCAGCCTCCCGTAGGAGTCTGGGCAGTGTCTCAGTCCCAGTGTTGGGGGTCATGCTCTCACACCCCCTACCCGTCGTAGCCTTGGTAAGCCGTTACCTCACCAACAAGCTGATAGGACGCAGGGCCATCCAGAAGTGACCTGCCCCGCGAATGCGGGGTAAATCTTTCCTGCGTAAAGCCTTTCGGCCACGCAGCACATGGGGTATTAGTCCCGCTTTCGCGGGGTTATTCCCCACTTCTAGGTAGGTTTCCTACGTGTTACTAACCCGTTTGCCACTTCCGCCGTCGCTCCTTGCGGAGCTATGGCGGACGTTTGACTTGCATGCCTTATCCACGCCGCCAGCGTTCATCCTGAGCCAGGATCAAACTCTTAAGTATTAGACTCATTTGCAATCGCACAAAAGTGTGCATTTGTATTTATTTTACTATTTCCTCAATTGTCAATGTGCCGTCATTAGTTACAACCAAAAAAGAGGGAGTCGTCGCGCCTCACTCTTTTCTAGTTACGACGATAAAATAGACGATATTCTTTGAGTGAATAAATCCCTTAAGGATTACAAACATAACTATAACGACCTGGCCAATTAAGTCAAGTAAGAAAAAGTACAGCTGCCAACGTCAGGGCAATACCTAGAATTGCGCCCCCTATAGCTTCTAATGGTTCATGGCCTAGGTGAGATTCTAGGTAGGGCAAGCCCCTGCGCTCCTGCGCGGGCAGCTTATTAACTAACCTCTGCAGCGCTAGGCCATGTCTCCCCAGGAAGATACGCATACGCAAAGCATCGTCTAAGATAAAAATCGTTAGGCTAACTGCTATAGCAAACGAGGCACTGAAAAACCCATCAGCCAGTGCCACTACCGTTGCTAAAGAGAAAGCAAAGGCCGTATGAGCGCTTGGCATACCCCCGTAGCGGGGCATATAACGGGCGTCATCAAACCGGTGCGTATACCACCCCCTGTTCAGCAATGGCTTCAATACCTGTGCTGTCAACCCCACCGCAATCGGAATCAAAAAGATAGGCAAGTTCATTCTTCAATTGTACGCTTACTGTGCTGCTCTCGCCATCGGCGAATTTCATCATGGTTGCCAGACAGAAGCACATCCGGCACTCGCCAGCCCTTATATATTTCCGGCTTTGTATACTGCGGATATTCGACCATTAAGCCGGCCGGGAAAACACCCCCCTCCGCTAAAGCTTCGGGGGGCAAGCCTGGTGTATTATCACCCGATACTCCAGGTGCCTGCCCCGCGAAGCCCGCAGGGCGAAGTGGGGTTGAGGAGGCCGGCAAAAAAGATTCTTCTCTTAGCGATTCCGGGTTTCCCAATACTCCCGGCAGCAGCCGCGCCACTGCCTCCACCACCACCAGCGCCGCCAACTCTCCTCCCGCCAGCACGTACGGGCCAATAGCCAACTCCTCGTCCGATAAGTAATCCGCCACCCGCTGATCAATCCCCTCGTATCTCCCGCAAATCAAAGTTAGACTGTCTAACTTGGCATACTCCTCCGCCTTAGCCTGCGTAAACTGCTCCCCCCTGGCCGACAGCACAACAGTACGCCGTCTTTGAAAATTGAAAATTGAAAATTGAGAATTGATCGAACTAATCGCCTTAGCGATTGGTTCGATCTTAAGCACCATCCCCGCCCCGCCGCCATAAGGCGTGTCATCAACTGTCTTATGTTTATCGTCAGCGTAGTCACGAATATTATGTACTCGCACTTCCCATAAACCTTTCTGTTGTGCTCGCCCCAACACGCTTGTCTTTAGGTATGGTTCAAAAACTTCCGGAAAAATTGTTAGTAAATCAAAACGCATGCTAGTACGCTAGCATGCGTTTTGTCTAAAACTCAATATCTTTACAGATTCAAGTCGTCAATGGCCTCTTCTACTGATTGAGAAGGTGTCTCTGGGGAAGAATCCGTTTCGTCCGCCGGGGTGTCCTTACTTGCCCGACTGCCACGCTCCGAGCCCTCCGGCTCGTTAATCTTGAGATTCACGCGGGCACTGTTCTTAGCGCCAATTACTCGCAGTAATGTGCGCACGGACTTAGCTGTTGCTCCCTGCCGGCCAATCACTTGGCCCATGTCATCAGGGTTTACAGTCAAAGTGAGCAGCACGCCCATCTCGTCTATCTCACGATTAACCTTCACGTCGTCAGGGTGGTCCACGATGGACTTCACCACGTATTCAACGAACTCTTGGTCATGACTTGGTCTCTCTTTTGCCATAAAGTCGTGAAGATCTTTCTTAACAGATTAATGAAGTACAACCGATACCTGCCTGCCGGCAGGTAGGCCCGCCTTAAACCACAAGCCGTCGACCACAGCTTACGCCTCGAGCCTAGAGCTCCCCTAGCACGAAACCACCCGCCGATCAAGTTTCCTTTGTCTCTTCCTTCTTCTCTTCTTTCTCTTCTTCTTTTTCTACTCTCTCCTCCCCAATTTCCCCTCCCTCCCTCTTCTTCGGACGCCAGCTTTTCACCTTATCCGCTTTAAGCATCTTGTGTGTCACCAATAAGTTGTGCACTGTACTTGAAGGCTGAACACCTTGACTCAACCAGTCAGCGACTTTTTCGCCGTTAACATTAAAAATGTCTGTATGAGGATTGTATGATCCCAGATCAGCCACAAACCGACCCTTAACAGTAGCACAGTTCTTCTTTCCTCGTCGCTGCAGACGCATCTTTAACATGTGGAGTGATACTACGGGAGACCAGCACCCTCGTCAAGTCTCCTCTTCTTTTAATCTTTCCAATGCCTGCTTGGCTGCCTCCTGCTGCGCCTCCTGTTTACTGCTGCCCGCTCCCTCTCCCATCTTTCTATCACCTAAAAAAAGGCCGATCACAAAATGCTTAGCATGGTCCAGCCCTTCCTCACGTAGCACTTCATACGTCGGCGTGATGCGGTACTTTTCCTGCGCCCGCTCTTGAAATTTACTCTTGCTGTCAATATGCAAGTCCTGCTCAATCACTCCTGGCAGCTTGGCTACCACATAGCGGTCGATAAAAGAGCGGGCTGCCTCGTATCCGCGGTCTAGGTATAATGCTCCCACCAGCGCCTCAAACGCGTTGGCCAAAATATACTCTCGGGCTTTTTCATTGCCGCGCTGTTCTCCTCGCGACAACAAAATAAACTCTTCCATACCCAGCTCATGCGCTACCTGTGACAGCGTCTCCCCTCGCACTATGGCTGCCCGCAGATTAGTTAAACCTCCCTCTGGCAAGTCCTGGTATGTTTTATATAGGTGGTCTGTCACCACCAACTCCAATACGGCATCACCCAAAAACTCCAGCCGTTCATTGTGGTCCAAAGGAAACTGCTTGTGTTCATTCAGATAAGAACGATGCACCAGCGCCTGACGGAGCAAGTCCCGTTTTTTAAAAGCGTAACCGATTTTTTCTTCCAGCGGACCAAGGTCCTTCTTGTCACTCATTTTTACGTGGCTCTCCCATTCCTTTATAAATCGTGCCCAAAACACCATTAACAAACTTACCAGAGCTTACCCCCCCGAACGTCTTGGCTAGCTCAATCGCCTCGTTGATAGCCACTTTCGGCGGCACATCATCAGCCTTGGCAAACTTAAGCTCGAAAATGCCCAGGCGCAGCACGTTGCGGTCAACATTCGTAATTTGCTCCAATGGCCAGTCCGGCGCCGACTCCACAATCAGCGCGTTGATCGCACCAATATTATCCAACACTCCCAACACCAAAGTATAGACGAAATCCACGTCGTCCATACCCGGAGCAAACTCTGCAATATTGTATCGTGTAATCTCCTTGAGTTGATCTTTCTTCTGTTTACGAAAATCCCACTCAAAAAGACTTTGCAAAGCGACGGATCGACTAAGATGACGATTGGCCATACAAACAAGGTACGAAAGTTCAAACCCCGTACCATTATATAACGACAACAGCTTAAATAGTCAAAACTACTTCTTCTCTTTCTGCTTCTCTAGCTCTTTTTCTTTTTCCTTCTTTTCCTTCTTATTCAACTTCTTCAATACATCAATAACTTCTCGCCCTCGATATGTCCCGCAGTTTAAACAAGTCATATGCGCTGGCACTAGCTCTGAACAACGCGGACACTTACTTAATTGTAAGCGCGTCCGGCCATGATGACTGCGCCGCATATTACGCTTAGACCTATTCGTCTTCTTCTTCGGTACTGCCATAGACGCCAGCCTAGTCGCTTCTCATTCCTAGGTCAAGAGACAAGCCACCGGCGCGTAGGTTGGTCGATGACAAGGCGCCGCGCCAAATCTCCTTAAGGCCATTCTATGTCCCAGAGTTCCATATCCTTTGTGCGCCGCAAACCCGTAATTGGGATACTGCTTATCCAGTTTTAGCATCAACTTATCCCGGTACACTTTAGCAATGATGCTCGCTGCTGCAATCGACAGCGACAAACAATCGCCATTAACCAAACTAACAGCCGGAATATTTTCGAAAAGATTAATTGGTCTCCCGTCTACCAGCAGCATATTTGGTTGCGCCTTCAAACTTTTAACCGCCCGTCTCATCGCTAAATGTGAAGCTTTAAGAATGTTCATCTCCGTTATCTCCTCTACCGACGCCTCCCCCACCGCCCACGCCATCGCGTTGTCTTTTATCCATTTAGCCGCTTCCTCCCGCTGCTTGGCTGACAGCGTCTTGCTATCCTTAATCCCCCCTAGCCCCCCTTTATCAAGGGGGGCACTTGTTTTGTCGCGCCTTTCTTCCACCTGCTCAAGTAGTAGTTGTAACACCACCTGGGTACTGTTTGTTACTTGCTGGTTGGAATAGCGCAAAACTTTAATTCCAAATTCAGCCAGTTTTTCTGACCGTAATTCATCGTATTCCTCATTTCCTTTATGTGAGTCGCCATCAATCTCGACTACCAGCATCAGTGCCGGGCAATAAAAATCAGCTATAAAATTACTCAACGGCTTTTGTCTAAGAAACTTATAATTGCCGAGCCGACTATTCCGTAACACAGATCGCCACATAGTCTGTTCAGCTAGTGTCGGGTTGCTTCTATTTTCACGCGCTGGCTCAACCAATTTC
>CAYSWF010000040.1:1152-2862 GCA_964434765.1 uncultured Candidatus Saccharibacteria bacterium | reverse complement strand
GGAAGCCTTTAAGCCTCCCCTGATAAGGGGAGGCTGGGAGGGGTTTGGCCGCTGTTCAATATCACCGCCGCGGCTACCACCGGTCCCGCCAGCGCCCCGATGCCCACTTCATCAATCCCAGCGATCAACTCAAAACCTTGCTGCCAGTACTGTCGTTCGTGTTCAAAAGTCGGGCGCCTACTCATGTACCCCCAGTAGGAATCGAACCTACATCTACGGCTTAGGAGTCCGTGGCTCTATCCATTGAGCTATGGGGGCCTATATTATTAAGTTACTAGTTACTAGTTACTAATTACCAGTTACTATACACCCATGACCACCGTATTTTTTATCCGCCACGGGCCAACCGAGGAAAACATAGTGAATCGTATCCAGGGGCAAACGCCTGGTGCGCTCATCATTCCGGAAACCGAACGTTACATATCTGCTATCGTTCCTCTACTTAGAGCCAAAAGTCCCCAAATGCTTCTTTCTTCAGATTTGGACCGCGCCGTGCGCACCCGCGCCATTCTCAAAGAGTTTCTGCAAATCCCTAATCTCAAAGACGGCGTCTCGCCTCTCCTGCGCGAAAAAGCCATGGGCTTTTACGAAGGTATGCTTTGGAGCGAGGTACCGGCCGAGTTTCGGGAGCAACGTGGCAAGAGTGACTATAACTTTCGCAAGTTTGGCGGCGAGAACGAAGAGGACGTCCGCCAACGAGTCAAAGAAGCCTTGCGCCAAATCTCACAGCGTTACCCTGACACGCGCCTCGTCTGCATCACCCACTCTGGTTGGTTAAGACAGTTAGTTCAACTGGCTGATACCGCCGGTATTCTCCCCGATAGCTGGACAAACCGCACCGCCATCTACGAAGGAGGTTTAGGCCCCATCGGCCAGCTCCTCTACTTCCACCCCATTGACATTGAGGCTAGATATCAAACCGAAGAAGAAGAATAATCTACCCTCCAGCACAGGCCTTGCCATTCTTGTCAAAACCAGGCATGCTCTAGGTCACTATGAATAAAAAAGTCATCCCCCCTCTTAATCATAAAGGCAATATACTCAAAAACACTGGGGTTGGCCTCCTCGTACTACTGACAGTCTTATCTATAGTTGGTCTCTATTCTCGCCCCCTTAAGCAGGAGGAGGAAGTAGGCCTTTCCCGCGTTGTTCAGGAGCTGGGGAAAGAAAATGTCGATAGCATTAAGGTTAGTCAAGAAGAACTCACTATTTCTCTTAAAGACAGTGATACCAAGCTGATTGCTCTCAAAGAGACTGGAGTTTCCATAACCGAAACACTGCGCAATCTGGGCGTTTCCGAAGAACAATTACACCGTCTTAATCTGGAAGTAAAAAAACCTTCCGGCCTCACTTTCTGGCTCAGCACGTTGCTGCCTATTCTTCTGCCTTTCCTGCTCTTAGGGGCCTTCTTATGGTTTATGATGCGCAGCGCCCAGTCCGCCAGCAACCAAGCTCTCTCCTTCGGCCAGATGCGCTCCCGCCCCATCGAAGCAGATCCCAAAAAGAAACGTACCACCTTTGCTGACGTGGCTGGCAGCGAGGAAGCCAAGCAAGAACTGCAAGAGGTAGTTGAGTTTCTCAAAACCCCCAAAAAATTTCAGAAAATGGGCGCTCGCATTCCCAAGGGCGTCTTGCTCGTTGGCTTACCCGGTACTGGCAAAACACTCATGGCCCGGGCGGTAGCTGGTGAAGCGGGCGTACCCTTCTTCA
>CAYSWF010000040.1:0-1142 GCA_964434765.1 uncultured Candidatus Saccharibacteria bacterium | reverse complement strand
AGTCGCGTACGCGACATCTTTCGCAAAGTTAAGCGCCACGCCCCGGCTATCCTCTTCATTGATGAGCTTGACGCCGTGGGGCGCCATCGGGGAGCGGGTCTGGGCGGCGGCCATGATGAGCGGGAACAGACCCTCAACCAAATCCTGGTTGAAATGGACGGTTTTGAACAGACCGACAATGTCATTGTCCTAGCCGCCACTAACCGTCCCGACGTGCTAGACCCTGCCCTCTTGCGTCCTGGCCGCTTCGACCGCCAAGTAATTCTGGAGTTGCCAGACATCAGGGAACGCGCCGCTATCCTCAACATTCATACCAAGAACGTTCCTTTAAAAAAGGGCGTTGACCTGCGTAACATTGCTGAACGCACCCCCGGCTTCTCCGGTGCTGACCTGTTTAATACCATCAACGAAGCAGCCATTCTAGCTGCCCGTCAGAACAAGACGACAGTCGAGCGGTCTCACCTCGAAGACAGTATCGAAAAGGTGATGCTCGGCCCAGAGAAGCGCAGTCGAGTACTGTCGCGCCAGGAGAAAAAAATAACTGCCTACCACGAAGCTGGCCACGCCATTGTTTCCTATCACACTCCCGGCTCCGACCCCATTCGCAAGATCTCCATCATCTCCCGCGGCCATGCCGGCGGCTATACGCTAAAAATGCCCGATAAAGACAAGCGCCTTTACACCCGCACCGAGTTTTTCGGCGAGCTAGCCACTCTCATGGGCGGCTATGCGGCCGAGTTGTTCAAATTCCAGGAGCTTACCACCGGTGCTAGCAACGACCTCAAGCGGGCCACCAATCTCGCCCGGCGCATTGTCACCGAGTTTGGCATGTCTAAACTCGGCCCTGTGTCCTTTAGCCAAAAAGATGAGTACGTCTTTCTCGGCAAGGAACTTCATGAATCCCGTAGCTACTCCGAGTCAACTGCTACCAAGATAGACGAGCAAATTACAGCCATTCTGACGCGTGCCCAAAAGAAAGCCCAGGAAATGCTAACACACTACAGCGCCAAACTGGAACTCATTGCCGAAACGCTTATTAAAAAAGAAACCATCGGCCAAGTTGAATTTCAGGAATTAATGAGCGATGAATCCCGGCCAGTTGTTGGGAAAGTTGCGCCAGCGCCAGAACCTTTCGCACCGGA
>CAYSWF010000039.1:0-8053 GCA_964434765.1 uncultured Candidatus Saccharibacteria bacterium | reverse complement strand
TCCCAGTACATAAAATAGTGATCGGGTAAGCCTTTTATTTTCATGAAAACATGATAGGGGGCAGCCAGAAATGCGCCGTCGATGTAATCTAGATGATAGGCTTTATGCGCCTTTTGTTGGAGGTGGGCACGCCCTGTCCACAAATTAATGTGGCCGCTTACCACGCCAAGTATGGCATCAGTGTGGTGGGAGCGCCACCACTGCCTCAATTCTTGAAATGTGTCAGGATAAACTAATACATCATTATTCATAGCCACGACAATATCATCATCAGAGACACCGCGCGATATCAGCGTCCCTAATCCAATATTAATACCCCCAGCGTAGCCGGTGTTGCGCTGGGGCCGAATGAGGTGGTGAGCAGTTTGGTTTTGGCTGGGATAGGGCAGTTGGGCGTGATCAATAATAGTAATATCATCGGGTGGGAGTTGGCAGTTGATAAGTGAAGTAATGGTATTACGGGTCTGATTAGGATCTCCATAGTGGACAAGGATTACGTAATATTTCCTGATTTGTGGATACATAAGTGGAAAAAGTTGTGGATAACTCTCGTTTTTATGGGGATAAACGGTTCCCGGCCTGAACACCGCGCCAAAAGTCAGCACGGGTGATTTGTGAGAAGAGAAAAGGGGTGCTGAAGGCGTGAGCGGTGTGAGTAAGCAACCAATGCAAGAATATGGTAATAGGAGTGGTTGTCAGGATTTTATGTTTTATTTTTTGGCGCATAGTTTGTTGGGGAATGAGTTTGATGTTTGGATACCGTCTTTGGTAGAGAAGAAGGCTGCGGCCGACGTGGTACTGGCGTCTCTTTATCTCCTCCACCGTATAGTAGTGACGGTGCAGCGCTAGGGCGTCGTGGAGTACATGAAGAGTGAGGCCACAACCGGCTAAATGACGACCAAGGTCAGCGTCTTCCCAGCCGTAAAAGCGGTAGACTTCGGGGAAGGGACGAGCAAGGAGGAGTGATTTCTTTAAGGAGATATGTGAGCCGTAGAAAAAGTGGGCCGGGTCGGCGGTGGTTTGCCCAAGCAGAGCATCAAAGTTGTTTTGCGGGCCGCCGTGCACCATCCACTCCATAAAAGGGGTGGGGGGCAGGCGGGGGTCCCACTTGATCATGCCGAGAGCGCCGTCGAGCTTATGGGGATGAGCGGCGTGAAAGTTTAGATGGGCATCTAGGGTGCCGGCGGTTATGATAATGTCGGCTCCCAACAATAGGACGATGTCGGCCCGGGCAACAGCCAAGCCGCGGTTGCGAGCTCCGGCAACGCCAGTGTGCGGGCCAGCGACTGTGATGGTAGGCAACCAAGAGGATGGCGCAGGATGTTGTTTGAGAGTAGCGAGTGTGGTGTCGGAAGAACCGTCGTCGGAGATAATGAGACAGACAGTCCAATTTTGAGGTATGGGCTGGTTAAAGAGAGCCTTGAGGGTATAGGGCAGGACGGCAGCGCTGTTGAAGGTGGGGATCACAATGTCACAAGTGGGCATGGGAAGATGTGAGTAATAGGCTTAAGTTTTGGCCGGTGATGAGGCGGGTAATGATGCTGGCCGCACAGTATGTTACGGCGCCGATGGTTATGATGATTAATATAGGCCAATGGGCAGGGAGAAAGGCGTACACCAGCACAGTGATCAGGGTCACTGCAGTAAGGCGGGCTAGGTAGGCGGGGGAGATGGCAACGCGTGCTAGGCGCAAGACTGCCAGGCCGGCAGACAGGGCGACGATTACTTCAGTTACTAGTGTAACCAAGGCGGCGGCGGGAGCGCCATAGGGAGGAATAAAGATAAGGTTAAGCACGATATTAGCCACGGCTCCGGTCGCGGCGATGATCAGAAGCGTCTTTTGACGCCCGGCGGCGACAAGGCTGAAACTGGCGAAGTTGCCGAGGAACATAACGCCTAAGGCAACAGAGAGAATACGCAGCAAGGGGGCGGCGGCGGTGAAGGTGGGGCCGGCGACAAGAGAGATGACCGGTTCAGCAAAAACTGCCAGGGTGAGCACGGTGAAGACGGCCGCCCAAACAACGGCCGCGGCGCCTTGTTGAAAGTAAAGATTAAAATTGGCTCGGTTGTTTAACCAGGCGAAGCTTAGATGGGGTAAAAGAAGACCACCAAACATGGCGGGGAGAAAAAGACAAGATTCAACCAGGCGATAGGCAAGACCATATAAACCAACTTGGTCGGCAGGCCGGTATAGTGAAAGAAGGACAGTGTCTATACGGAAGTAGATGACATTGAGCATCAGCACAGCGCCCAGCGGCCAGGAGACGGCGAGCAGGCGCCGCCAGGCGGGCCAGGTAAAAGCGGGACGAATATGCAGGGAGGGCGGCAGGAGCCGGCGGTGAACGCAGGTAGCAACGGCGAGGCTTAGGGCAAATAAAACAGTCACGGAAGTGAGGGTGGCGCCGGCGGCGCCAAGCAGCACGAGGCCAGCAACTTGAACCAGCCGACCAATAATGTCGCCGCTGGTGGCCCGCCAGACGGTGCCATATTTTTGATAGACGCTCATCATGAGCTGGCTTAGGGACTGGGCCATAAAACCGAGGGCGATGAGGGGGTAGATAGTAATGAGGCCGCGCAGCGACGGTATTACTAGGCTGATAAAACCACCAAGGCCGAAGATGGCGGCGAGGAGGGTTAGGCGGAGCGAGGTGATATGCGAGAGGTAATAGTTCTCTTGGTTGGGGTGCCTAACAATGTTGCGGGAGAGCGTGAGATAGAGACCAAAATCGGCGGCTATCTGGAGAATGGCGCCGTAGGCTAAAAGCAAAGTATATGATCCATACTGGGCTACGCCTAAGAAGCGGGAGATAAGAGAAAGAACAACAACGCCGAGAGCAACATTAATAATTCTGCCGGTAGAAGCAATGATTGTATTGGACAGGATTGATTGGGACACTAAATAAAAATTGGCCTGACCACTACTCGCCGGTTGGGCTCTTCTCCTAGACTTTCCGTGCTGATGTTTGGGCGCGCGGCTAGGGAAGTATGAATAGTACGTCGCTCGGCGGCGACCATGGGCGGCAAGACGATGGCTTGGCCGGTGCGCCCGGCCTTGCGAGCTGCCTCTTCGGCAAGATGAAGTAGGGTGCGTTCGCGGCCGGCCAGATAGCCGTTAACGTCGATGGTGATACGAAGTGTTTCTTTGAGTTGGCGGCGGAGGAGGGAACGTATAACGTGTTGAAGGGCGGCCAGGTGGCTACCGCGAGTGCCGATGAGAATGCGACCAGAGGGGCCGGCATCAATAGCGATGTGGAGATGTTGACAGGGGGGGAGAAAGGAGCAGTTTACCTTAACTTGATCAAAGCCCATCATGGACACGAGGTGACGGACGTGTTCTTCGATCAAAGCCGTGGCTTGATGGTTGATGGTGGTAGGGGGTGTTATTGTCATATGGCCAAGCCGCTGGATAATTTTAGGTACCGCTTGAAGACGTACTGCTGTACTATACCAAAAATTGTCGAGGCTACCCAATAGAGAGCGAGGGCGGCGGGAAGCTGCAGAGAGATAAAAACTGTCATAACGGGAAAGATGTACATCATGTTTTTTTGCATAGAGGCCATCATTTGCGCGCTTTGATCGTTGTCTGTTGGCGCGGGAGCGGGGGCGGGTTTGGCTTGGCGCATAAGGACGAGCTGAAATATGCCGGCTAAAAAAGCCAGGTAGGGACTTACTTGAGTAAGATTAATGCCAATAAAAGAGAGTTGGGTGGTGCTGGGGGGGGTGATAAAAGAATAGAGATAGGTGAATGTTTCTGGCCCCATGCCAATAAAAAAGACCCGGTAGAGGGCGATTAAGATGGGCAGTTGAATAATAAGGGGCAAACAGCCACTGGCGGGATTAATGCCAGCTTGGCGATAGACTGCCATGGTGGCCTCAGCTTGTTTGGCTTTGTCTTTTTTATGTTGATGTTGGATTTTTTTAATCTGGTCTTTGACGGCGCCCATTTTGGTCTGATTTTTTTGCATCTGCTTGGCTTGGTGAAAAGAGGGGGGTAAAAGAACAAGGCGCACAAGCACGGTAACAATGAGAATGCTTAGGCCGACGTTGTGCGCAGGAAGCAGGTTGGTAATACCAACCAGCAAGTTGAAGAGGGGCCGGAATAAGAGTTCGTGGTAGATAAAGGAGAGGGGGTTCATAAAAGAAAATCCAAATGACAAAATCCAAAGATCAAGCCGGATCTAGCCCACCCCGAGTAAATGGATGGCAACGGGCAATGCGCTTGAGACCCATGATGAGGCCGCGGGCGCCGTGGCGATCTATGGCCTCGAGGCAATACTGGGAACAGGTGGGAGTGTAGCGACAAACGCCATGAGGAAAAATTGGTTTTAAAAGACCGTGGTCCGGCGAAAGGGTAGCCTGATAGATACGGATGGCTCCATAAATGATTCTTAGCGGCATAATTTTTCTAGGTAAGGCATTAAGCTGGTTTTGAATTCTTTTAAGTTTTTCAATTTTGTGATTTTAGGCTTAGCTATCCAAACCATATCACAAGAAACGTTCTGTCTATTTATGGCAGCGCGGGCGCTCTCACGAAGCCAGCGTTGATATTTATGACGTTGAACTGCCAGAGGGGATACTTTCTTGCTGACAATACAGGCGACGCGGGCGGGGGGGTTATTTACTTCTCGATAGTGAATGTGCGCGTAGGGGGTAGTAAGGTGGATGCCTTGCTGAATAGTGGCTACAATATCGCGGCGTTTTGTCAGCCTGAACCTACGAGGGAGCATTGGGGGTTAGTTGCCGGCGGCCCTTGCGCCGTCGGCCGGCAACTACGCGCAACCGGCGGTTGCGCTTCTTGGCAGCAAGGTAACCAAGACGACGAGCGCGTCTTATTTTTTTGGGCTGATAGGTTCGCTTTGGCATGTTGGATAACTGTACATAACTTGATAGTTGTGGTCAAATTTTGTGGATATGTGGATAACTTTGGGGGGTTACCTACCTGTGGAAAAGTGTGGTATGATGCTCCGATGAGTTTGGTGATGTTATGAATAAGGACCAACTATGGAAAGCGGCGCTTGGTCAACTAGAGCTCAAGGTGAGCCAGGGTAATTTTTTAACATGGTTTCGGTCAACAAAGATTCAAAAACGACGAGGACAATTGGTAATTATTGAGACCCCAAACGCTTTTACTTATGAGTGGCTTTCTAAAAAATATCATCAGTCTGTTTTGGAGGTGTTGCAAAATCTCGACGAATCAATAGAGAGAGTAGAATTTTCTGTTAGATCACACACGGCAATACCGAAGCCATGGAAGAAAAGTTTTCGAATTTTAGCGCAAAAAAAGGCTAAAGCGGAAGCAGTGAGTCTAGCCGAGAATGTCAATACGCCAGTTTTATCAGTGACAGCTAAAGCGCGTGTTTCTCGGTTTGCCAAAACGCTTAATCCTAAATATACCTTCGATCTGTTCGTGATTGGACCAAGTAATGAGATCGCCTACGCCGCTTGTCGGGCGGTGGCCGAGAAGCCGGGTGAGGCTTACAACCCATTATTTATTTATGGGGGAGTGGGTTTAGGAAAAACCCATTTATTACAAGCTATTGGTAACGCTTTACTGAAACGTGATCCGGCGATACGCGTGCTGTATGTACCATCAGAGAAGTTTATCAATGAGTTCGTCCAATCTATCCGAGAGAGGACTACCCAGACCTTTAAACATCATTACCGAGACGTTGATGTATTTATTATTGATGACGTGCAGTTTTTAGCCGGCAAGGGTAAAACACAGGAGGAGCTTTTCCATACCTTTAACGCACTACACGGCCAAGGCAAACAAGTAATTTTAAGCAGCGATCGTTCTCCCCGAGCAATACCGACATTTGAAGAGCGTCTGCGTTCACGTCTGGCCGGCGGGATGATCGCCGATATTCAGCAACCAGACTACGAGACCCGACTAGCTATTGTGCGAGAGAAGGCGGGCCAACGCGAAGATTTGCTTGACAAGGAGGCGTTGGAGTTTATTGCTAAAAATATTCAGAAAAATGTACGAGAGTTGGAGGGAGCGCTAAATAGTGTGCTGGCTCATTGTGATTTGACTAAAAAGCGTGGCACGCTTGATTATGTTAAGCAAGTACTGGGAGGTATTTTAGAACAAACACACCAAAAAACGATTGATTCGAAAAGCATTATGGGGGTGGTAAGCTCTTATTACACGCTTAGCCTGGAGGAGTTGTGTGGAAAATCTAGGAAGAAAGAGATTGTTCTGCCGCGGCAAATTGCTATGTATTTACTGCGTAAGGAAAACCACGCTTCTTTCCCCACCATTGGTGAGTATTTTGGCGGGCGTGACCATACCACGGCTATGCACGCGTGCGAGAAGATTGAAAAACTCCTGGAGCATGATGAGGAAACGTTAAGAGAAATTAACTTTATCCGTGAAAGATTGTACGCCTAGGTGTGTATGGGTTGTGGATTGTGTTACAAGGGTAAGGTAATACTGCACACTCTATCCACCTTTGGGGCATTTCTACACATTTTTTTAAATAGGTTTTTACACAGCTTGTCCACTTTTTTTCTTGTTTATAGAGCACATAAATTGGGTTTTACACACATTTACATCGCCTTACTAACACTACTACTAATGAGGTTATACAATACAATAGTGGTGAGAGATGTAAGTGTTTAATATGCGATTTATCTGCACACAAGAAAATTTATCCAAGGGGTTAATGTTGGTTTCTCCCTTAGCAGGGCGTAATGCACAACTGCCCATATTGCAATATGTATTAATTGAGGTAAGGGAGGGTGTCTTGCATCTTACCTGCACTGATTTAGAGGTCGGCGCGCACGCGACGGTTGGTGGTAAAGCCGAGAGGGATGGCAGTTGCGCTGTTATGGCCCGGCAGTTATTAGAGTACGTACAACAACTACCAGCGGCGGAGCCGCTAGTTTTGGAGGGTAAAAAGAAAAAGTTATTTATTACTACTAAGGGTTTTTCGTCTACTTTTTCTATTTCAGAGTCAGATGATTTTCCTCTTTTGCCTGCAGCACCAACGGGACGAGCCATGACGCTGGATGGACGATTATTTTGTCAAGCGCTCAACAACACGATTTTTGCAGCGGCGAGAGATGAAGCGCGGCCGGAGATTTATAGTGTTTATATTCAAGGGAGGGAAAAAGAGGTGCGACTGGCGGCCACGGACAGTTTTCGCTTGGCGGAGCGAGTAATATCAATGGAGGGAGAAAAAAACTTCTCATTTTTACTGCCGGTGTCGGCGGCCCAAGAAGTGAGTCGTTTATTTAATACAAACGAGCAGTTGAAGCTGCTAACACAAAAGAATTATGTGGCGTTTAGAGGCGAGGGTGTGTATTTGTCATCCCGTCTTATTGATGGGGTATACCCGGATTATCAGCAAATTATTCCGACGTCATTTGCTACCAGAGGAGTAGTCAAGCGAGAGGAGATGGCGCGGGCGCTAAAGGTGTCGAGCGTTTTTCTGACGCGTGATTCACGGCGTGTTTCTTTGCTAGTGCAGCCAAATAAAGAGCGTCTCGAGATGCGGGGGGGGGGGGGTGAGGCGGGGGGAGGCACGGTGTCTCTGGCGTTTGAAGGGCGGGGAGAGGAGGTTGAGACGCTATTTAATATTCAATATCTACTGGATGGTATTCAGCATATGGGAAGCGAGGGGTGTGAGTTGTGTTTCAATAAAGAGAGCGATCCGGTGGTGATGCGCCCTCATAAAAGCGCAGCGCGCCAGGTCTATCTTGTAATGCCCATTCAAACCTAATTGTTATGGACATTAGACACCTAAGTATGGCTCACTTTCGTAATTTGGGCTGGGTGGAGGAAGTTGAATTTCCTCCGGGGGGGCTTTTGGTGGCAGCGGCTCCGAACGCAATGGGTAAAACTAATTTTTTAGAGAGTGTAGTGGTGCTGCTGCGAGGGCGGTCGTGGCGGACGCGAATTGAGGAGTGTGTGGCTTGGGGGGAGGATAGTTTTGTGTTGCGGGGGGTGGTGGCGGGGGGAGACGAGACAAGGCAGATAGCTGTGCGTTACCATCGCCCCTCGCGCAAGTTGCGCATAGAAGAGGACGGGGCGCCGGTGTCGGTGGTAACT
>CAYSWF010000038.1:1562-8103 GCA_964434765.1 uncultured Candidatus Saccharibacteria bacterium | reverse complement strand
CCACCCGCCAGCCTAATTATTGGATTCCACTCATTGGCTACTTCATCGCCTATGTTCCGCTGATGCGGGTGCCGCGGGCCTTATTTCTTTACCACTACTTGATGCCGCTATTGTTTGCTTTGTTGGTAGGTATTTTGTGGCTAGATAGTCAGGGATTTTTTAAGCCGGGGAGTGTTTTAAAACAGCCAAAGTATTACTTCATTTTGCTGGGGGTGGTGGTGGCCGTGTTTGTGGTGTTCAGCCCCCTTACTTATGGCTTTTTGCTGCCGCCGGGGATACACGAAAAACTGTTCTGGCTTGATACCTGGCGGTAGGCGGGTTAGCGCGGGCGGGTCTGGAGTTTGAAGACGTCTACTTCCAACTGTTCCACTCTTCTGGGAATGTCCCGGTGTTCTTTGAAGTGCTGATCGATAGATTCGACAATTGACAGTATTCTTTCTTGGCTTTCTTTAGTGGCAAAGGCTTTGAGGTCATCTTTGGTGGCAAAGGCTTTGAGGTCATCTTTGGTGGCCATCTTGGCCTCGATGCGGTCAAAGGTGTTTTTAGTAGCGATGGCTAGCTTGTCTACATCGTCACTTACCTTTGCTACGTCGGCTTTGGTGGCCGGTTTGGCGCTGTTGCTCTCCATGTACGTAAAGGATGCCATAGCGGCCGGGGAGCGGCAAGGGCTAGGTGTGGTATTATAGGTTTATGTCCTTCGAGAGGGGTGGTGTGCTTATTATGACATTGGTTTTTGTAACCATGTTTCTGGTGATTTTTATGGGATTAGTGGGAGTGGTGAGTCGGACGTATCATCAGGCGGTGATACAGGCACACGACGAGCTGGCTTTTCAGATAGCGGAAGCAGGACTTGACTATGGGCGTTGGCGATTAGCGCATAGTTCTGAAGATTTTACGGCTGAGACACGCGAGATGTCTGATCCATTTGCGGGTCTTTTGGGCACGTATGATGTGACGTTTGAGCCACAGCCCAGCAGCAGCGTGGTATTGATTGAGTCAGTTGGTCGCACGGAAAGTCAACCGGCGCGCGAGGTTACCTTAAAGGCACGGTACGGCATGTCTTCGTTGGCGAAATATGCGACTCTGACCAACAGCGACGTGTGGTACGGCGGTGAGATACATGGAGCAGTGCACGCTAACGGGGGTATTAGGATGGACGGTCAATCGGATAGTAAGGTGGCGAGTGCTAAGGAAACCTATATTTGCCAACCGCGCCACGGCTGTAATTATGAGGAGAAGCCGGGTGTTTGGGGTGAGGGTGAGATAAAAGAATTATGGGAGTTTCCGGTGCCACCCGTTGACTACAATGCGATAACGCTTGATTTGTTGGGCATGAGGGATATTGCCCAGGCAGCTGGTACTTACTATGGTGCGTCGGGGGCGTTTGGTTATCACCTGGTGTTTAACGGGGACAGTACATATACCATGTATCAGGTGACAAAGAAGGGGCCGAAGATATGGTCCTGGTTTCCGGAGACGGGGTGGCAGAGAACTTCCTACGATATAGGTGAACAGACGTTGTTGGAGGTCAGGCCGGTGCCGTCGAACGGGGTGATTTACGTGGAGGATACCCTGTGGGTGGAGGGAGGAGTGAGGGACCGCATCGCGGTGGCGGCGGGGCGTTTTCCCGACACGCCGGCTACTAACGTGGATATTATCCTGAATGGCAATATCAGTTATGGAGGGGTTAGAGACGGTACTCGTTCCCTGGGGGTGATTGCTCAACGCCACGTGTTGATTCCTTATTCAGCGGCGCCGGACAACTTGCAGCTGGACGGGGCCTTTGTGGCCCAAAAAGGCCGGTTTGGCCGGCACTATTACGACTCCGGGATACATCGTCTGAAGACGAGTATGACGCGTTACGGCATGATTGCCAGTAACCTGGTACCAGTCACAGCTTGGGTTGACGGTAACGGGCAGGTGACAAGCGGTTATCGGCAGGGTGAGTCCAGCTACGATAAAAATTTGCTGTATCTGCCGCCGCCGTATTTTCCGACAACGGGGCAGTATCAGTTTATTTCTTGGGAGGAGGTAGAATAGTTGCATATGATTGGGGTTGATATATCTGATCGTTCGGTGAAGGTAGTACAGCTGTCAGGTGATAAGCCGCGTCGATTGTTGGCGCATTGTTGGCACGCGGTACCGGAAGGCGTTATTGAAAACGGGGTTATTCACCAGTCGCCGCTTTTGCAGAAAGTGTTAGTGGAAGTTTTAGAGAGATGCCGGCTTTTGTCAGAAAATGATGTGGTAGTGGCGTCGATTCCAGAGATACAGTCTTTTTTACGGGTGGTTGAGTTGCCAATAATGGATGAGGATGAGATAGGCGAGGCGGTGCCGTGGGAAGTGGCGCGGCATATCCCCTTTGGATTGGAAAATGTGTATATAGATTGGCAGATGGTGGGGAGAGGACATAAGCCGGCGATAGGTCGACAGGAAATTTTGGTGGGGGCTGCCCAGAAGAAGGTAGTGGATCCTTTGTTGCGTGTTTTTGAAAACCTGGAGCTTGATGTGGCGGCGTTGGAGCTGGAGAGCCAGGCGATTGCCCGGGCTTTGATATCTCCAGAACTTAGACTGCGCCAGGGGTTGCTGGTGGTGGACTTGGGAGGGATGGCTACTAATGTTATTATTCACGATCACGGAACCATACGGTTTACGGCCAGTCTGCAGCGGGGGGCGCGTCACATGGTGGGAGTACTAACTAAGGCTGACGCCAAGATGCTTTCGGTGCCCAATAAGGATGAGCTGTCCCAGTCTTTAGCGGCGCGGCTGGCCGATAAACTGCGAGCTCCGCAAGAAGAGCTGGTTATGGAGGTGCGAGGCATTGTGGAGTTTTATAATGGCATTGATGCCCAGCATGAGGTTAAAGAGATATTGCTCACTGGCGGCGGCTCCAACTTTCCGGGGTTGGACACAGTCTTTTTGCGTTTCTTCGATAACGTTCATGTGCAGCGGGGTAATCCGTGGGTAAATATTTTGCCGGTTGACGAGTAGTTAGGCAAAGAAGAACAGATCTATGGGTAAAGAAATTAACTTATTACCGCAGCCAGCACAAAAACAACGGGTGTGGCGCTTGTATCTGTCACACTTGGGGCGTTTTTTCAACCGTGTCTACCTATTGTTATTATTGCTCATTGGGGTGTTGGTGTTAATTCTTGGCGTGACAGAGGCGATTAAGGAGAAGGTGGTGCGTGATGATGCATTATTGTTGGGTTGGCACTCGGACGAGGCGGATGAGGTGCGCCGGGTAAATCAGCTGATGAATCAGTTTGAAGAGAAGCAGATCAATTATGAGGCTTGGACACCGCAGGTATTGGATGTGTTGACCGCGGCACCGGCGACAGTGCGTCTAACTAATCTGGAAGTGAGTAAGTCGGAGCCGTCTGTATTGTCAGTGCGGGGGCTGGCTTCATCACGATCAGCGGTGGTGGAATATCAGCGGCAGCTGGAGGGTCTGGTGTGGGTGAAAAGTGTGGAAGCACCGCTGAAAAACTTTGCCCTAGGACCAGAACCGAGTTTTTCATTTAAGTTACATAGGCAGTGAAGAGAACTATGGCACGCAGTAGGCGAACAATAAGACAGTTAGTAATATGGCGGGCAGGCGAGGCCACTTTGATATTTGTCTTAATGGGCATGGTTATTTTCTTGAGCTTGCGTATTCAAGATGCCCGTCGCCAGATCGCCGAGCGATACTTGATTTTAGAGCAGGATCTGGGAGGTATGGCACACATGACAGAATTGAAAGATGAGTTGGCTTACCGTCAACATGACATTAATCGTATCTTGGCTTTTGTGCCGGAGCGTCAAGCGCTGGGTGATGTGGTGGGCGCTTTGGAGCGAGCGGCTAAACAATGGGAGCTGACTTTTCTTGTGCCTGATGTTAAAGAGGAAGTGAAGTTAGATGAGAAGGGTGAACCAATAGAGCCCACCGGTCCTCTGCGCGAGGTTCGTCTGCACCTGGTGGCCAGTGGCGCGCCGGAAGAGACACTGCGCTGGCTGCATGCGGTAGAGCATCAGCCTTATCTCTTGACGGTGGTTGACTGGAGTTTTGCCACTGCGTTGGAACAGGTGCGACCGGGTGTGGGGGTGGTGGGCCCGGCCAGTGGCCCGTCGGGGTTGAGTAGTGGGGCGGGAGGAGAGGGGCAGCGTGTGGGTACTGTCGAGGCGGATGTTATTGTAACGATTTCAGCTAAATGAAGATGATGAAAATTGACTTTAAAAATGTGATTAGTCAGGAAGTCTGGCGTCGTTTTGGGCACCGAGTGAGAGGGGGGTTGCGCTTGGCTGTGCAGTGGCTTCTGATACTGCATGGCCACGCACTAGATATTGTGGCGGTAGCTTTAGTGTTGGTATTGGCCATGTATCTGGTAGTAATACTTTTATACTTGGCTCCGCCGGGAGTAAACGAGGCGCCGCCTGATCGGTTGGAGTTAGCCACCGACGTGATTGATCGTTTGGAGCTGTGGATTGAGCAGCGTGACGCCATACTGTCGTCCGGATTATCTGTGCCGGAAGGAGTTCTATGATTGGCATTGATATTTCGGATCGTTCGATCAAGATGGCAGAAATAGTTGGCAAGGATAGCCCGGTTCTGCGTACTCTGTGCTGGTCGCCGTTGGCACCAAACTTGATGCGCCGGGGCGTGGTACAAGATATACAGTCGGTTATTGATGCTCTCAAGAAAGGTATGACCAGCTGCTCACCGGTGGTGGTAGCGGGCGGTGATGTAGTGGCATCAATTCCTGAAATGCAGTCGTTTGTCAGGGTTCTTGACTTGCCGATAATGGCGGAGCATGAGATTGAAGAAGCTGTCCAGTGGGCGGTGCGCCGTCACATTCCCTTTGATCTGGACAGAGTCTATCTGGACTGGGAGCCTCTCTCACCATCTCATGAAAAGCGTCGTCAGGTGTTGGTGGGGGCAGCACAACGGGACGTGGTGGACCCACTACTTACGGTACTTGACGGGCTTAGTTTAAATGTGGTGGCGTTGGAATTGGAAGCGCAGGCAGTCGCGCGTTGTTTATTGCCGCGGGAGGCGGCGGAGGCCTACGACATCCAAGGAGTGCTAGTGGTGGATTTGGGGGCAACGGCAACTAATGTTGTTTTCTTTGATCGAGGCGCTATGCGGTATACGGCGAATATTCAATTGGGTAGTGATGATTTAACCCAGAGGCTGGCCCACGATTTGAATTTACCGCCGTCCCAAGCCGCGGAGAAAAAGGCGACTATAGATATGGGGAGGAAGGCCGAGGCTACGGAAGCGGCCATAGCACTGAGAGTTGGCGTTCTGGAGTTAGTGCATCAAGTGGAACGAGTGGTGCGAGAGATGACGGTGCAATTGCCGCCCGAGGAGCGGGTGCGAGTTATACTGTTGTCTGGAGGGGGGGCTAATCTGGCTGGTATTATTGATATGTTTGCTCAAGTATTCCCTGGTATTCCGGTGCAGCTAGGCAACCCGTGGACAAACTTGCGGGGTGAGAAATCTAGGAGTGGTGTTAATATTTCATCAGCCGATGCTATGCATTTCGTGACGGCTATCGGTTTAAGTCTTAGGCAGACAGGTTATGTATCTTAGAACAGCTTATGTTAACTGCGCGACAGCTTAACTTGTTGCCGCCGGGGAGGCGTCTGGGCTTGCGCCAAGAGATTTTACTGAGCGCGATAACTCGCTTTTTGCATGATGGGGCGGTGGGCTTGATTATATTGGCGGCGTTGGCGAGCTTAACAGCTGCTGGCATGGGGGTAAGCTCACTATTAGTGGGGCAGACTGCTGAATCTGAATTAGCACAGCAGGTGGCGTCTTACCATGAAGTGAAGAGGAAGATCGAAAGCCAGAATGTTTTGATGGAGTTTATTGATAACCAGATTAAAGGGCAGTTGGTTTGGTCAAATTTGGTGCCTAGTTTGTTGGCTACTGTACCGCCGGGTGTCACTATCGATACGCTACAGGTTGATATGGATACGGCGACTGTGTCTTTTTCGGGGACAGCCCAGGCGCGGAGCTCCCTGGTCGTTTTTGAACAGCGGCTGCGTTTATTACCTTGGGTGGTTGATATGACAGCCCCGCGGACCAATTTGTTAGACCGGGTTAACGCAGCCTATACCTTCAGTCTGACTACGGAGACAATAGGGACTTCTTCAGCGCAGGAATATGATGATACGCAGTTTGGGCCCTAGGCTGCTTAGCCGTATTAGAACGCTGGTTATCACGATCGTCGTGATCTTAGGATTGTTGATAGCGCAACCATTTTTGTGGCGGCTGGTGCGTTCAATGACTATTCGTCTCCAGGATAAGCGGTCTCAAATACAGCAAGTGACTGAAATGAGGTCGCGTATTAAAGCGGCCGAGGATAATTTTAAAGAGCAGCAGGCAGTGTTGAATCAATTGACGGCGGTGGTGCCGACGAATCGTGACACGATACAAATTCTGGAGCGAGTGGAGGGTGTGGCTAGTCAGATAAACTTGACTGTGGAGGTAGTTGGTATTATGGAAGGTGAACCGTATAGTTACGGGGGGGCTGGCAGTATCCCTATTTTTCCCTTA
>CAYSWF010000038.1:0-1552 GCA_964434765.1 uncultured Candidatus Saccharibacteria bacterium | reverse complement strand
GAAGCCATGGAGCACGTGCAGGAATTAGTGCAAGTAAAGTCCTTTGTTGTAAGCCCGGGGGAAGGAGGCTTGTTTAGTTTGGATATGGCGATTACTTTTTATCTTCAACAGCCAGGCGATGGCCAGGAATAATAATAATTGGTGGCGTAGAGGATTAGCGTACGGCAAAAGGGCCAGTGGATTGATGGTACTGGTGTTGATTAGTCGGCAGATGCGGATTTTGTTGGCTGGTTTGTTTGTGGTGGTATCGCTCTGGTTGTTGCATAGCTACGCCTGGCGGGGGTTACAGAGAGAGATTGAATTGCCTTTAACGGTGATGGATGAGGAACCGCGGATTAATATCGAGGCGTTAAGATCAATTAATAGTCAGTGGCCTGATCGGAACTGGCAAGCGCAGGGTAATTATGATTCGTATAATCGTTTCTTTGCAGCACCGGCGGGGGGAGACACGGGGGCAGCAAGTGGCTTGTGAGAGTGCTGGCCTTTGGCGCTTTTGATCCCCTGCACGAGGGGCATCGTTATTTTTTTCGTCGAGCCAAGAAGCTGGGCGATTATCTATTGGTAGTAGTGGCGCGTGATAGTGCCATTAGAGAAGATAAGGGACGGGAGCCTTTCGAGGGGGAAGAAATGCGGCTTAAACGAGTGGCGGCCTCTGGTGTTGACGAGGTGCGGCTGGGTGATGAGCGACCGGTGAATGATCCGTACCGTTTGCTGGGCGAACTGGAGTTTGATGTGTTGGCGCTGGGATATGACCAGGAGCCATCGGAGCAGAAAGTGCGGCAGGAACTGGGCCGAAGGAATAAGCAGGGCGTTGCGGTAGTGCGGCTGCCGCCGCACCGGCCGGAACTTTATAAATCGTCCTATCGGCGTTAGTTATAGGTAATTTATGGCTTGGGCCAGTGCTTGATGACCTGTTCGTATATTTCGGGAGTAGAGACATCAAACCATCCGCCTTCGAAGGGATAGCCGTAGAGGCGCCCCTGATCGATGAGTTGGGGAAAAATGTCCTGTTCGAGTGAGAGATGACCGCGTTTTTTAGTGAAAAAATTGAAGACACTGAAGTTAAAGGCGGCGCAGCCGGCAAAAACTAGGCGGGAGACGTCACCACTGATGACTGGTTTTTCAGAGAATTCAACGATGCGGGAGCCGCGCAGCTTGACGGCTCCATAGGCGGAGGGATCGGCGACGGAGGTTAGGGCCAATGTGCCGATGGCCGCTTTAATGTTCTGGTGAGCTTGCAGAAATTCGGTGAGGTCGAGATCCAATAGTACATCACTGTACAGGGCAATAAAGGGAGCGTCACCCAAATATTTGCGGGCAGCACGCAGAGCACCGCCAGTACCGGTGGGCTTGGTTTCGTGCACGTAGGTAATGTTGACACCGTATTGAGACCCGTTCTGGAGGTGCTCTTCAATCTTGCGGGCCAGGTGGCTGACGGTGATGAAAATGTCCTTGATGCCGTGGTTGCGCAGTAGTGTGATACCATATTCAAGAAGGGGCTTGTCGTTGACAGGGATGAGGGGTTTAGGAACTTCGTAAGTGAATGGTCGCA
>CAYSWF010000037.1:0-8141 GCA_964434765.1 uncultured Candidatus Saccharibacteria bacterium | reverse complement strand
TTTTTTGTTTAATCCGGTTTTCGCCTTTTTGGTGGGAGCCGCCTTTTTGGCGGCGGCTCACTCGGGCTTGTTGGCTGTGCACTGGCTGGCTTTTGCCCTTGGTGTCGGCGCGGCGACTGTGGTAGCCGTGTTATTTTGGAAGTTCCTGAAAGACTTGCAGATATCAGAATTTGAGGCTGGCGTTCTGCACACTGTTTTTCAGGTGGTGTGGTTTTCCTTGATAGTGCTTATGCTGACGGAGTTTTCGCTGTATGTTTCCAGGGTTGAGGCGCTTAATTCCTCCGCCCAGTTTTTGGTGAAAATATTGGCCATGGTGGTAATGGTAATAGGCGGGGTGGTAATTAACTTGATTATTGTTCCCCGGTTGTTTGTCAGGCCGGCTGGTGAGATAGCGAAGCTTCGCCGGGCGATGTTGGGCTTGGGCGCGGTAGTGGTAGGCTCGTGGTACTTTGCTTTCCTGTTAGACGTGTGGCCGGCGCTCCCGTCTAGTCTGCCGGTTGTATTGGGCGGGTATATCCTGTTTTTGGCTGTATTGGTCGGGGTGAGCTGGCAGGCGGGCTTGACGGGCCGGGCTGGGCAGTGATATATTCGGATTAGCGAATATGTATCAGGAGATATTTAAGCTACACGCTGATTTGCTCAAGGCGCTGTCTCATCCTAAAAGGTTGGAGATTGTTAACTTGTTGCGGGAGCAGGAGTTGGCGGTGGGCGAAGTGCAGGAGATGCTGGATTTGCCGCAGGCAAATTTGAGCCAGCATTTGGAGGTGTTGCGGCAAGCAAGAGTGGTTAAAGCGCGGCGAGAGGGGAAGCGTATGTATTACAGTTTAGCGCACAAAAACTTTGTTAAAGCTAGTGACCTGTTGCGCGCAGTACTGGTGGAGAGACACAGAGACAGTGTGTTGGTTGATGAATTTACCAAAAGCATGTCTGATTTGGTGCCACTTGTTCATGATCCGGTGTGTCATATGCGGTTGAGTCCTAAAACGGCTGGGTTTGCCTGTGAGTACAGGAAGAGGGACTATTATTTTTGTGCTTCGGGCTGCCTGCGGGATTTTAAGAAAAGTCCTGACAAGTTTTACAGTCAGGGGGGGAAAGTATGAGTGAGAAGAGGGTTATGTTGGCTATGGCCGGGGCGACGGCGCTGATTATCGTCGGCGGTGTGTGGTGGTCGGCGCGGTCCGGCGCGGTCGAGGGGGTGTTGTCGGAGGCGAGTAATGAGGCCAAGGCGCAAGTTATGGAGTCAACCTATGACTGGGGCGAGATTTCTATTGACGGGGGTAAGGTGGAGAAAGTTTTTGCTATCAAAAATGAAGGAGCGGGGGTTTTGCAGTTGAATAATGTGAGCACGTCTTGCATGTGTACGACAGCGCAGTTGCTGTTAGGCGAGGCGCAGTCGCCGGAATTTGGTATGCACAGCAAGTCGTCATACAAGCTGGAGGTGCCGCCGGGTGAGACGGCGCAACTGAAAGTGGTGTTTGACCCGGCCTTTCATGGACCGAGCGGGGTAGGACCGGTTACCCGTCAGATTGAGGTACAGACTAATGACGCTAATCAGCAGAAGTTAATCTTTGTGCTGACGGCGATGGTCAGGCGCTAGCGTATATGGGTGACGGTCAGGATGAGAAACGAAGTGAAGGCGATCGCGGGGAAAGACGGAAGCGGCTGCCGGCGTCAGTGTTGGCGTGGTGGGCGGTGCTGCTGGGTGCGCTGGCCTTCTTCTTGGTGTTTGACGTGGAGGTGAGGCCTAGGGAGCGGGTTTTGTCGCTGGCGGGTAAGCAAACGGCAAAGCTGGACGCCACGTCGGCGACGATAGGGGAGGATTTGGCGCAGACAGTGGCGCCGGAAGAAGGCTATACGGTTGATGTCAACTGGGGCGATACGGGCGTCAGGTTGGTGGAGGCAGGAGGCATTGACATGGGTAAATATAGGGAAAACTATGGTGATGAAAAATATCAGGAGTTACTGGCTTATTTAACTGAACCGCAAAATAAAGGAATTACCATTACGCAGGACAACGCTTATTTTTGGGTCAACACGCTGTGGGCGCTCGGCTTGACGCAAAAATCTGACGTGTTAGATAAAGGGGTGATGGGGGTGGAGTATAAGGATAAGCTGGGTAATTTTGCTTCCACGGGCGGGTGGACGTTAGGAGCGGCCGACGCGGTTAGTTTATATAGCTCCAGTGCTATTGTGCCTTTAACGGAAGAGCAACAGGCGTTGGTGGCCAAGGTAAGCAATGGTATCTATCGTCCTTGTTGTGGCAATCCGACGTCGTTTCCCGATTGTAATCACGGTATGGCTATTCTGGGACTGCTGGAGCTTATGGCCAGCCAAGGGTCTTCGGAAGAGGAGATGTATCGGGCGGCGCTGGCGTTTAACTCTTACTGGTTTACACAAACTTATGTGGACTTGGCTTATTACTTTATGACAGAGAAAAAAACGCAGTGGGAAGATGTGGACGCTAAAGAAATATTGGCGGCGCAGTACAGTTCGGCCGCGGGGTATCAGTCTATAAAAGAGAAAATTGGCAATGTGCCAGGGATGGCTGGCTCGGGGGGAGCTTGCGGGGCCTAGAGCAAGGCAGAGGTAGGTAGAGCGGGCATGCAAGCCTTGTATCAAATTTCTTTAGTGGCTGCTTTTGTGGCGGGGATGGTGGCGTTGTTTGCGCCGTGCTGCATTTCTTTTTTTCTGCCGGCATACCTGGGCAATGTTTTTAAAGAGAAGAAGAAAGTGCTGCTGATGACACTAGTTTATTCGGCCGGCATTTTTGTAGTGATGCTGCCGGTGGTGCTGGGAGCGAAGGCGCTAGCCAATTTATTCTTTGAGTGGCATGACCAGACATATATTTTGGGAGGGGTGCTGATGGTAGCAGCCGGAGGGGCGGCATTATTGGGGATAAAGATGCCGATGCTTATTAATATAAGGGCGAGGCAAACGGGGGGCAGGGTGGATATAGTTTCGACATTTACGTTGGGTCTAGTGGCCGGGATTACTTCGGCGTGCTGCGCGCCGGTGCTGGTGGGCGTGATGACCTTAAGCTCTCTGTCGCCGACTGTTTGGCAATCACTGGGAGTGGGGGCATCTTACGTGCTGGGTATGGCGACACCTTTGTATATAGCGGCTTTGTTGATTGACCGGGGGAATATACTGGATAAGTCTTGGTTGAGAAAGCGGCTATTTAGCATTAAGCTCCGCGCCCGGCAATATCCAGTCTTGGTTACCTCTCTAGTCGCGGCGGTGATCTTTGTTGGTGTTGGTGTTTTGACGATTGTTTTAACACTGACGGGCCGGCTGGGAATGTCGATGGGTAACTCGGCCGTCGTTAAAAGTGTTAACGAGGTGGCGTTTAGGGTGACGGAAGTGACGGGGTGGGTGCCGGGCTTGGACGTAGTGTTTGTAGTAGTCGGGTTGTTTTTGTTGTACCGTCTGGTCAAGGGCGCGAGGAAGTAGGAAAATAGGGGCTTCACAACTATACCCTGTGGGGGTATAGTTGTATATGTGAAGAAAGATATTAAGAAAAGATTATTGCGCCGGTTAAAGATCTTGGAGGGGCAAGTGCGGGGATTACAGAAAATGGTGAAGGAGGAGGAATATTGCGTTGATATTATTCATCAGTCGTTGGCGGCCAAGGAAGCTTTGTCGAGTATGGAGAATTTGATTTTGGAAAATCACTTGGCGACGCATGTCAGCGACCAGATCGAGGCTGGGGACAAGGCCAGGGTGATCAAGGAAATACTGACGATATATAAGTTGTCTAAAAAGAAATGAGTAATGGAATCGGTAATTAGGAGGTCAGTAGGGTGGGGCTTGGCCGGAGCCTGGTTGCTATTGTTGTTTTACTGGCTGGTTCTTTCGCTGGCCAATTCGCTTGATCACGCGGTTGAACAGTGGCGGCAGTGGTGGTACTGGATTGTGCTGCTGGTAGTTGGGTTTGGCAGCCAGGCGGGGCTGTACAGCTATATTCGCTATGGACTGCGGGAGAGGAAGGCGGGGGGAGTGAGCGGAGAAGTGGCGGCAGCCGGCGGCGTGTCGGCCGGATCAATGGTGGCTTGCTGCGCGCATCACGTGGCGGACGCATTGCCGATCCTGGGCCTGTCGGCGGTGGCAGTGTTTCTGACGGAGTATCAATTGTTTTTTATAGTGGTAGGAGTTGTTAGCAATGCTATCGGGGTTATCTACTTACTAGAGGTCGTCAAAAAGCATTCTTTGTACAAAAGAGATAGCGGGTTAGGTAGGCTTGAGCAGTTTGACATCTCGCAGTGGAGGCGTTGGGCGCTGGCCGGTTCAGTGCTTGTTTTAGTGGTTGTATTTGTGGAAACGCAGGGAACGGCTGGTCAGCAGAAAGTAGGGTTGCTGGATGCTGTTGGCACTGCCTGGCCGACCAGGACTGATGTCGCCGGCGGACTAACGGTTGAGGCAACGCCGGTGAAGGTTGAGCCGGGGAAACCGGTTCAATTTGATGTTGCGTTGGATACTCACCAGGGAGGCCTGGATTTCGACCTGGCGGAACAAGCGGTTTTAATTGATGGGGCGGGCGGTGAATATTCACCGATAGAGTGGCAGGGAGCAAAGGGGAGCCATCATTTATCAGGGCGACTTGTTTTCCCGCCGCTGGATAGCGAGGCGGCAGGAATGGCGCTGGTTATTCGCAACGTTTACGGAGTTGCCGAGCGAGTATTTGAGTGGGGCGAGGTAGCCGCAGAGGGGGGAGGTGATAGATGATGAAGAGTGATGGGCATTACTGTCAGATGAGCAAAAACGGACTTGCTCTGGCGGCGGCTGGGGTGATGGGCCTAGCTTATGTTTTGTGCGCTGTATTTGTTGTCCTGTGGCCGGATTTTTCGCTGCAGCTGCTGGGGTGGCTTGTCCATCTGGTGAACGTGGAAAAGTTTGCCGGCGGTGTTCAGATCACAGTAGTCGGTTTTGTAGGAGGTCTGATTCAGACAGTGTTGTATACCTATGCGGGTGCTTGGCTGGTGGCTCTACTGCATAACAGATTTTGCCAGATGAACTAGTTCTATGCCCCGATGCGGTCGCGCAAATTAGTTAACTGGGAAACAGCAATCTCATTTACCCATCCTTAAAAACATGGTCAGAGTAATTCGAGAAGACCCTTCGACTACGCTCGGGGCAAGCAATAAAAAAGAATTATATCAATGTGAAGAGTGCGGTTTTCACTACGAAGATCGCGAGTGGGCCGAGAGATGCGAGGCATGGTGCCGGGAGCATAAAAGCTGCAACATTGAGATCACGGCTCACGCCGAGGAGAACGAAAAGAGTTGACACTGGCTTAAGCGGCTGCGATAGGCTGTAAGGAGGCAATTCAAAGGATAATCCTTTGAATTGTGTAAACTGCCTGAGTAGCTTAAGATTAATGTTGTTAATAAATAGCATTTAAGTTATATGGTTTTGGGACTGTTCAAAAAGTATTGCGCCATGTGTGGCAAGGGAATGTCGAAAGAAGAGGCGATAGCGCGTTTTGGCGCGCATTTCTGCTCGTCTGAACACGCGGAGGAGTATCGCAAGAAGATTACTAAAGAGCGCTCCGAGGCGGCCAGTCGCGGCGGGTGTTGCGGAAAGTGATGCCAGACAACAAGTTGATACTGCTTTGGCACAGGTTCAAACACAACCATTTATTGTTGATGGCATTGTGCTGCTTGGTGCCGGTTGGCTTGGTGGCTGGTTGGCTGTATTTTTTCAGGGGCGGCGGAGATTATTGGGTGTGGTTGATTCTTGGATTGTGCCTCCTGCTTCATCTGTGGATGATGAGAAGTCATAGCCATGAAGATCATGACCAGAATCCGTAGTAGAATAATGGCGTATGCGCATTATTAAGATCTACGGGGGAGTGGAGAAAAATTTGGTGTTGGCATGGTTAATCACCCGTACGCGTATTTAGTAGGCAATGCGATTTTTGTGCTTGTTTGGTTGCTGTTGTTTTTGGTCAGGAAAGATTTGCGGAGGGAGATGCTGATCATGAGTGTTATAGGCAGCGTTTTTGCTCCGTTAGCGTTAATTTATCTGCCGGATTATTGGTATCCTGATCATATTTTAGGCAGTTTTCCGCTGGGGATAGAGGATTATGTTTTTGCTTTTTCGATTGCCGGGATAGGCGCGGTGGCCTACGAGGCAGTGGCGGGCAGGGTGCACACGTTGTGCGAGTGCCGCCGGCAGGACCCGAAACGATTGCTGGGCATTATTGGCGCGGCGGCGGTCATTTTGTTGCTGCTGACGCTGGTGTTTCGGCTCAACTCGATTTATTCCAACTACATGGCCTTTCTGCTGATTTTCGCGTATATCGTGTGGCGGAGGCGTGACTTGTTTTGGCAGGCGATGGCCAGCGGGGTGGCAGTGGCGCTGGTGATGTTGTTCTTCTATCAGGTATGGATATTTATGTATCCGGGCATTATTCAACACTGGTGGAAATTAGAGAATATCAGCGGGATCCTCGTTTTGGGGGTGCCGCTGGAGGAGATTGTTTGGGGGTTCAGTTGGGGGATTGCGGGCGGGGCGGTGTATGAATTTGCCAGAGGCATCAGGACGGTGAAGCCTGTTTGAGTTTAAAACAGGCGTGGAAAATGTTATGGTAGTGTTATGATTAGGTTGTGTTTTGGTTAAATTTTTGTATAATGGAGTAATACCCTCTGGGGGTATTTGTAGAAAAATGAAAAAGATGAAAAAGGAGACTTACAAAATTAGCGGGATGCATTGCGCTGGATGCGTGCGGACTATAGAGCGGGCGCTGGGGCAGGTAAAGGGAGTGAAATCGGCGGCGGTTAATTTTGCGATGGAGACGGCGCTGGTTGAATTTGACGAAAGTGTTGTCGCCAAAGACAAGCTGGCGGAGGTGGTAGGAGAGATTGGTTATCATCTGGAGGTTGGGTCGCGGGAGAGTAAAGATGACGAAGAACAGGGGTTAGCTGGTGGCGGGCATACTGTGGCGCTAGCCATGAAAGTAGTCGGTATGGATTCGCCGCATTGTGCCATGACGGTGGAGGGTGCTATTAAGAAGCTGCCTGGCATTAAGAACATTGACGTTGATTTTTCCAATCAGCGGGCCAGGGTTGTTTTTGATCAAACCAAAACAGGTAAGGAGAATATTTTTAGGATTATTACGGACGCGGGGTATAAGCCGATAGAAGAGAAGGAGGATGAGGAGCAGGACGTTTTGGAAAAAGAAAAAGCTGAACATGTCAGGCGGGTGAAGAAATTAAAGACAAAGCTGTTGGTGGGCGGCGCGCTGGCGGTGGTAATATTTCTGATAAGTTTTCCCGAGTGGTTTGTCTTTGTGCCGCCGTGGCTCGATAACAACTGGCTATTGTTTGTGCTGGCGACGCCGGTACAATTCTGGGTCGGTTGGCAGTTTTACGGCGGGTTAAAGCTGCTGATTAAATACCGGACGGCGGACATGAACACGCTGATTGCCATTGGTACGCTGGCGGCATACTTGTACAGCGCGGCAGTGACGGCCATCCCGGGCTGGTTCGCGCGTGGGGGATTGGTGCCGGCCGTTTATTTTGACACGTCGGCCATTATTATCGTTTTGATTCTGCTGGGGAAATATTTTGAGGTTCTGATGAAGGGGCGGGCCAGCGAGGCAATTAAGAAGCTAGTGGGGTTGCAGCCGAAGACGGCCAGAAGGGTGAAAATCACAAATTCAAAAACACAAATTTCAAACACGGAAGAATATGAAGAAGTGGCAATTAGTGAGATTCAAGTTGGTGATATTTTAATAGTTCGGCCGGGCGAGGCAGTGCCGGTGGACGGAGAGATTGTCGAGGGCGAGTCGGAGGTGGACGAGTCGATGGTGACGGGCGAGTCAATGCCGGTGCACAAGCAAGCAGGCAACACGGTTATCGGCAGCACCGTCAACAAGTTCGGCACGTTCACTTTCAAGGCGACGAAGGTGGGCAAAGACACAGTACTGGCGCAGATCATCAAAATGGTGGAAGAGGCGCAGGGGTCAAAGGCGCCGATTCAGCGGCTGGCCGATACGGTATCCGCTTATTTTGTGCCGGCGGTGATGGCGATAGCGGTATTGACGTTTGCGGTTTGGCTGTTGTTAGGTCCGGCGCCGGCGTTTAACTTCGCGCTGGTTAATTTTGTGGCGGTTCTAATTATTGCCTGCCCGTGCGCATTAG
>CAYSWF010000036.1:3526-8266 GCA_964434765.1 uncultured Candidatus Saccharibacteria bacterium | reverse complement strand
GGTGTTTTTCCGTTAACACCGGGTGTTTTACCGGTGCCTGTTTTCCCGGCGCGCGCTTTGGGCACTTGGCCGGCACTGTATTGCTCAATCATGTTAAGGACGCGGGAGACAAGGTTGCCCAGGCCGTTGGCCAGATCGGCGTTGTAGCGGTCCTTTAATCTGGCATGCGAGAAGTCGCCGTCGTTGCCAAAGGGAATGTCGCGCAGTAGGTAATAGCGGATAGCATCGAAGGGATATTCCTTGGTTAGCTCCAGAGGGTCGATAGCGTTACCCAGGCTTTTGGAGATTTTTTGGCCATCAATAGTAAAGAAGCCATGGGCAAATATTTTCTTAGGCAAAGGTAAGTTAGCAGCCCATAACATGGCGGGCCAAATGGCGCAGTGAAACTTGATTATGTCCTTGCCAATAATATGGACGTCGGCGGGCCAGTATTTGTTGAATTTTTTCTCATCAGCGGGATAGCCGGCAACGGTGAGGTAGTTGATGAGAGCGTCGAACCAGACGTAGACGGCGTGGTTTTTGTCTTGGGGAAGACGGATACCCCAGGCCTGCGACTGGCGGGAGATGGAAATATCTTCCATGGCGTTTTTGATGTAGTCCAGCATTTTGTTTTTGGCTGACTGCGGCTGGACGAAGTCTGGATTGTTTTTATAATACTCGAGGAGCTGGCCGCGGTATTTCGATAGTTTAAAGAAGTAGTTCTGTTCTTTTATCTTCTGTGGTTCTTGGTTGTGACTCGGGCATTTGCCATCGGCAAGATTGCTCTCCTTAATAAACTCTTCACAGCCGACACAATATAAGCCTTCGTAGTCAGCGAGGTAAATGTCGTCAGGGTTGTTTTTCTTAATTGTCTTGAGCAGTGCCTCAACAGCCTCTTTATGGGCGGGGGACGTGGTGCGGATAAAAGTGTCGGGGGTGAAGCCGAGCTTGTTGAATACGTCTTCCCAGTTTTTGGCCATCTCATCAACGTATTCTGCCACCGGTGAACCGGCTGCTGCAGCTGCTTCGACACTCTTTTGAGCGTTTTCGTCGGTGCCTGTGGAAAACAATACATCAGTGTTTTTAGATCGCTGCCAACGAGCCAGAACGTCGGCGGCGATAGTGGAATAGGCGTGGCCGATGTGGGGCTTGTCGTTGACGTAATAAATAGGCGTCGTGACGTAGAACTTCATACTGGTTTAGTCAACATCTTTAAGTCGTAAATGTAAAGGGGGGCGCATTTGGGGGCGCGGACAACGTGGAGAGGTTCAGCGTCAGGTGGCAGCGGGAAGGCATAGACGAGAAGATATTTACCATTAGGCAAAGTCTGTTTTGATAAATACTGGTGGACCTTTGGCATGTTTTTAGGCATGAGGAAGGCGAAGGTGACCGTCGCGTTAGGGAGAGATTGTTTGTAGAAGTTGCGCAGTTTTATTTTAACTTTTTTATTACCCAGAGTACGCAAAAATATTACTGCCCACATGATAGGCGAAAGTTCATAACCGAGGGTGGAAGCGCCGCGCCGAGCGGCGGCGAGCAGCACTTTGCCATCACCGGCGCCGAGATCGATGAGGGTATCGTTTGGACCTAGCTTTATATAGTCAAAAGCCTGCTCGATGGCAGGCGAAAAGGTGGGAGCGTAAGGCGCGCCAATAAAACCGGCGTAGGCGGTCGGTATAAGGAGGATGAGAAAAATTATGACGAGGAGGGTGAAAATTTCCACCGATGTCTACGATATTTTGACTTTGAGCTTACGGGTCATGGCCGCGTTGGCCTTGGGGATACGAATGGTCAGGATGCCGTTTTTGATTTTAGCTTCGGCGCGGTCGGCGTCAATTTCCACAGGCAAGATGATGGAGCGGGAGAATGTGCCCCAGTAGCACTCCTGGTAAAAGTAGTCCTCGCTGTCAACATCGTAGGAGCGGCGCCGCTCCCCCCGGATGGTTACCATGTCGTTGGTGATGGAAACGTCCAAGTCTTCCGGCGAAACGCCAGCAATAGTGCTTTGTATAACTATATTAGTGTCATCTTGGAAGACATCGACGGTGAGTTGTCCTTCTTGTTCTTCTTTGTCATTTTTGCCCGTGTCTTCGTCGGAGTACTCTTCCTCGGGTTCGGCATCGGGCTCGTCTATGGCCTCATCGAGATATTGTTCTTCTGCTGGCTTACCGAGTTCAGGAGTATTTTTAGAAACACTCTTTTCATCGTCCTCTTCGGGATTCATAAGGCGAGCGCCGGTTAATCGCTCAAAGAAGCCGCCTGATTCTTTTGCCATAGTTTAAATGTATCATAAATTTTAAGTAAACGGTACTTACTATTATAGCAACTTTTTGCTTTTGGCAATCTCTTTAATTTTGAGCTGGGCTTGAGCAATAGCTGCTTCTTTGGCGGCTACCTTGGCGGCGGGGGCCTGGCCGCGCATGGCAGTGAGTACTTTGGTTTGTTGTTTGATGAATTGATTAAGTTGCTTGGCGGCGTTAGCTAACCTCTGTCGGGCTTGTTTGATGGTGTTTTTGTTAATCTCCTGGGCACCAAGGAGCACGGCTCCCCCCCGGGATAAGGGGAACTGCTTCATGGTTCTGGCCGGCGCGTCGACAAGTTTGGCGCGGCAGAGTTTTTCCAAGGCTTCATTTAAGGCAGCAGGGTTTTTAATATACAGCTCAATAATTGACTGGGGAGGAATGTCGAGCAGCGCCCGGGCACTGCGGACGGTGGTGACGATGTCCTGGAAGTGGGCGATAGCAGTGAGTGTTTTCCCACCTTCGCTAAAGCTTCCCCCTTCGCCAAGGCTTCGGGGGACAAGTCGGTGGGCAGGCCCGGCGCCTGTCGTCGGCCAAGTACTGGTGATAAGCTGGCCTGACTCACCAAAGTGTTCCCACAATAGTTCAGTGAGATGGGGCAGGAAAGGATGAAGTAGCTGGAGGGTGCTTACGAATACCTGTTTAGCAACTTTGGTTGAGCCTTTTACTTTGAGTATTTCAACGTACCAATCGGCAAAGTCATTCCAGATAAATTCATAAAGAGCGCGAGCGGCCTCGCCAATCTTATACTGGTTGAGCAGTTCGGTTACTGCAGCGGCTACGTGTTGGCTGCGTTGTTCAATCCACCGGTCAGCTATGGTGGCACTGCCTTGCTCTGGTAGAGATTGCAGAAGACGGGCCAGATTCCAAATTTTGTTGGCGAAGTTGCGAGCGGCTTTAATCGGTTCCTGGTCAAAAGTAATAACTTGGCCGCCATAAGTTAGCTGGTAGATAAGGCCAAAGCGAGTGGCGTCAGATCCAAATTCCTTGATGGTTTCTAGCGGGTCGACCATAGACTCGGGGGCGGATTTACTCATTTTTTTGCCGGTCTTGGCGGTGATAAGTCCATGCAGATAAACATCCTTAAAAGGTATTTTACCTGTGACATAAGTTGTCATCAGGATCATGCGGGCTACCCAGAAGAAAAGGATGTCGTGGCCGGTTTCCATAACCGTGGTGGGGTGGAACTTCTGGTAATCGGGGCTTTGTTTAAGTAAGTCCGGAAGAGATTTGCTTGGGTCGGTAGCCAAGTCTTTGTCGATAAGAGTGCTCCAGGTCCACAGGGCGGAGCTGAACCAGGTGTCCAGAGTATCATTGTCCTGCTGCCAGCCCGGCTGCTGTGGGGGCTGGTCGCTGACGTGGATGGACTTACCTTTGTACCAAACAGGAATGCGGTGCCCCCACCAAATTTGCCTAGAGATACACCAGTCATGCAGGTTGTCTATCCAATGGAAGTAGATCTTTTGGAAACGAGGGGGCAGGATATTTATATCGCCCGAGCGAACGACGGATAGCATTACTTCTTTGAGGCTCATTTTCTTGCCCTGCCAGGCAACGGCCTTTTTGTCTACGTTAATGAACCACTGCAATTTAATTTGAGGTTCAATTATCCCTTGACCCCGGCTGTTGACAGAAAGGTTGTGGACGTAATTTTCATCAACGTCAAGCAAGAGACCTTTGTACTGGAGTTTGGCCACGATTTTAGGGCGGGCGGCGGCAATAGGCAGACCAGCAAATTCACCAGCGAGGGGTAGTAGCTTACCGTCGAAACCAATGATTTGTTCTTTGTCGAGTCCGTGGCGCTCGGCAATTTCGAAGTCGACAGCGTCGTGCCAGGGAGTGATAGTCATGACACCGGTGCCGAAATCAGGGTCGGCGGATTTGTCTTTAATGACGGTGGCGGTGACAGGGCCATTTATCCACTCGGCTTTAAAGGTGTCGCCGTGCTGATACTTTTGGTATCGCTTATCGTCGGGGTGCATAACAACATATTTGTCACCAAACTTGGTTTCCGGACGGGCAGTGCTAATGGCGAAGGGACCATATTTTAGTTTGTAAAGAGGGGTCTTTTCCTCACGGCGCTCTACTTCATCATCAGACACGGTGGTTTGCAGGGCAGGGTCCCAGTTGATAATGCGGTGGCCGCGATAGATGAGACCATCGTCATACATTTTCTTGAAGGCCAGAGCGACAATACGGCTTAAGGCTGGTTCCAGAGTGTAGCGCTCGCGAGACCAGTCACAAGAAGCGCCCATAGAGCGAATTTGAGAGCGGATAGTGTGGCGGCTGTCCTCGACGTATTGGGCGATGCGTTTTATCAACTCTTTACGGCCTAACTCTTGGCGAGGATTGGCTATCCCCTGCTGCTGCAGACGGCGGATAACAACACTTTCTGTAGCAATAGCAGCGTGGTCGGTGCCAGGCACCCACAAGACTTCCTCGCCCAGCAAACGGTGGTAGC
>CAYSWF010000036.1:1897-3516 GCA_964434765.1 uncultured Candidatus Saccharibacteria bacterium | reverse complement strand
CTCAAGAAAAGAGCGTGCCCGAGGTGAAGTTCACCAGTAGCATTGGGCAGCGGCATGCTGATAGTGAAGGCTGGCTTATTGCTGGTGGGGTCAGCAGTAAAAGCGCCGCTGTCTTCCCATTTCTTATATATAGCTGGTTCGTGCTTTTGAGGCTGGTACTGGGGAGGAATGTCAGACATAATAGCACCTTAGCCATTAAATTAACATGAAGTCAATATGGCGGATAAGGCTCAAGCACGTTAGACTAGTTATATTGTATGTCATTAGCATTGACTCTTAGTCGTTTGCATGTTCTAGCTGGTAGTCCAGTAGTAAGGGTTAGGGTGGAGTGCAGCTGCGACGAAGCACGGCAAGGATGTACGCCGGCCTTTGTTTTTAGCGTCCCGGGGCAAGTGCGGTTTCGCACCTCACTGCATCACCTGATACAGTGCCGGAAGTTAAGCTGTCGAAACTTACGAGCTCGGGTATTTTCCGGTATGGCATTAAAGTTACGCTGGCTCTTAGCCCAGGAGTGTCTTTTGGGCTGTGTGCATATTCAACCATCGCTGTACGGCAAAGAGCACATCATTATGCAGCGAAAAGATTTTCCGTTAATTGCCCGACATTTGGCTTTTTGTCCCAAAGAGAGCTGTGCGCAGCTCCGACGCGCGCTGCTGCTTAAAGTGCGCGATGAGGTGAGGCCCAGTTTGTAGAAATTTGTTCTAGATCTATACGAGCGCGGGCGTCTAGGTCGCGCCAGTTTTTTTCACGGCCGTCTTGATGCGCGAACAGGGCAACAAGGCCAATCATGATGGCGTTGTCTCCGCACAAAGAACGGGGGGCTAGGTTGAGAGGAATGTTTAATTCTTTGGCCATGGTCCGCATTTGTTGGCGCAGCAGGCCGTTGGCAGCTACGCCGCCGGCCAACAGGAGAAGAGCTGGATGACGTTCGATGGCCGCGGCGGCGGTTTTTTTGACCAAGGTTTCGACGACGGCTTGCTGGAAGCTGGCGGCCACATCGGCGGCCAGGGCGGCTGGTTGATCTCGTAGTGTATATAGCACCTTGGTTTTTATGCCGGAGAAGCTGAAGTCGAGGTCGCCGGAGCGAAGCATGGGACGAGAGAAGGAAAAGGCTTCAGGGTTTCCCTGTTCGGCGAGCCGGCTTAAGGCGGGACCGCCCGGATAAGGCAGGCCGAGCAGACGGGCGACTTTATCGAAGGCCTCGCCAACAGCGTCGTCGCGGGTAGAGCCGAGGACTTTGTATTGTAGGTGACCACTCATGGCAACTAACATGGTGTGACCGCCGGAAACTATTAATGCGAGCAATGGGAAGATATTAGTGTTTGGAATTTGGAATTTTATGTTTTGTTTTTTCTCTGCACTTTTACAAAGTGCAGAGTATATGTGTCCTTCTAGGTGATGCACGGGAATAACTGGCTTTTGCCAGGCAAAAGATAAAGTCTGGGCGGCGGTGACGCCAACAGATAGAGCGGGCACCAGGCCGGGGCCAACCGTTACGGCGATGGCAGTAATCCCCCCTACCCCCCCCTTTACGCCTGTCCCCACGTTTAGGTTTCGATATATCCCTGTGTTTAGATTTGTTATTACAAATCTACAGGGAAGAAAAGTATGGGGGTCGA
>CAYSWF010000036.1:1339-1887 GCA_964434765.1 uncultured Candidatus Saccharibacteria bacterium | reverse complement strand
AAGTTTGTGAACGTCAACTTGAGAAGCGACAGCGGAGGCCAGGACCTTTATGCTATCCCCTACTTTTTGCAACACAGCCACACCAGTCTCGTCGCATGATGTTTCAATGGCTAGTATGGTCGGGTTTGGAATTTGGGATTTGGTCATTGGGATTTCTTTCTACTATATATCTTGCTTATACCTATAATATTAAGTATTGTCAGTAACACTTGGCCCTATCGTCTAACGGCTAGGACGCTGCTCTTTCAAGGCGGAAACCGGGGTTCGATTCCCCGTAGGGCTACCAGAAAAGAAAAAGGGGCGCAGGCGGCTTGGCTTAAGCGGCTGGCCCCGAGGGAGGTGTAGTTTAGATCCGGTGAGCTTCAATTAAGAAGCGGCGGCACTGGTCTTTTTCTTTCTCAAGTGCGCGGATGCGCTGGAAAAGTGATTTTTGGTAGGCCCTAAGATTGCCAACATGACCTGGCTCTCCTCGCTGGCAGGCGGAACATTCGGTAGTGAACTTGGTGATGTTCAGGGGGCAGTGGGGACGGGGGTCGTCGGCCCGCGCG
>CAYSWF010000036.1:897-1329 GCA_964434765.1 uncultured Candidatus Saccharibacteria bacterium | reverse complement strand
AAGGTCGCCGACGTGCCCTGGTTCTCCTTGCTGGCAGGCAGCGCATTCAACGATACGCTGGGTGATGTTTTTCGGGCAGTGAGGATGGGGATCATCAAATTGCCGGGTGAGCCGAGCGATTTCGAAGCAGACCTCCCTTAGTCGTCTCTTGACTTCTGCGACATCGTAGGGATCGGCTGGGTCTGACCTGGACTGGCTGGAAGGCAGAGAAGAGAAAAGGGATGGTGAAAAGTGAGTGCCGCCTGCGTTTGGGAAACAAAAAGTGTCGCTCATGGCAGTTTCTCCAAGGGTTGAAAAAGGTACCAAGGAGAAATTCTCTGTTCCTAAATTTCTCCATATAACAAACTTGCCAGGAAGCGGCCGTAGGCGCAACTTGGTTATGTCACAGGCAGTTGACAGTTTAGCCTTTGTTCAACGCGCGAATGACAGGAA
>CAYSWF010000036.1:0-887 GCA_964434765.1 uncultured Candidatus Saccharibacteria bacterium | reverse complement strand
AGTTATCAAGTTTTTTGAGATATTTTGTGAAAAATCATAGAAAACTTACTAATTTGGAGGGAAAAATTTTGCAAAATTTCAAAGAAGACTGAGAGGGAAATTAAATTTTGGAAAATTTTTTAATTTTTCTATGAAGTCTAGCAGTTTTAATCTAAATTTTTTGGAGAAACTTGAGAAAGTTGGGATAAAAATTAAAAGTCCCGCCTTCGCTAAAGCTACGGCGGGCAAGCGGGTGATTAGCTATTCTCCGTTAGCAGATCTCACAGTAGGAAACTTATCGGGTGATTGGTAATGAGAGACGAAGTTTTGTTCGCGGATTGTTTTACCGTTCAGCTTGACGAATTGAGCGATGGCCGCCGTTAAGGAGCCATCGGGGTAGCGAGTGGTAACAAAGGGGCCGTTGATGGTTGTTTGACGGCCGCCTTTTGTGCCCCAGACGTCAAAGATCAAGCGGGTGCCCAAGATTTTTGTTTCGAAGTAGACAGGGTAGCCGGTGTCGTTAGTAAACCTAAGGTCGGGGTGAGGTGGGTAGACAGTGGCATCAAAGCCGGGAGCGCCATAGTAGCTGACAGGATAGGAATGGTTTTTACGCTCGGTTATTTTCAGGCCAGCGGCCAAAGCGGCGCGGAAGGCGGTGGTGGAAACCTGGCATATTCCCCCACCGTACTCGGGGGTGGTGACATTTTCTTTTATGACTAGCTCGGGCAGGTAGCCGCCCGTGGCGTCGACGGTGCCGAGGTGTTCATTAAAAGAGAACTCCTCACCCGGCATGATAACGAGACCATCGAACCGGCCCGTGGCGACGCTGATATTGTGGACGCGGCTGGCGGGGCTGCCGGCGAAGTTTGTGGCACCCTGGGCTAACTGATCGGGAAAAGACAGTTTTT
>CAYSWF010000035.1:7281-8510 GCA_964434765.1 uncultured Candidatus Saccharibacteria bacterium | reverse complement strand
ACACAGCTCCCCCGCGCAGGGCCAGGGTCAGCGCTTGATTAAAACCGTTCTTGGCCGCCGCGGCCGAACGCACATTTGTCCGGACAGCGATGGACATGCCGACAATGCCAGAAAGGGCTGACGAGGCTGCCCCGAAAATAAAAGCCAGAGCAGTTTGCCAGCCAAGCGTGGACTCCCCGATCATGGTGTAGGTAATAACCAAACCGGCCGCTATCAACAGACTGATCAGGCTAATAGTGCGGTACTGCCGGTTCAGGAACGCGCGGGCTCCTTCTTGGATGGCCTGGGCGACTTTTTTCATGGCGTCCGTACCCTCGTCTTTTTTCATAATCCAATTCACCAGAAAGCCGACAAAGATAAGGGCGATGACGGAAATACCAAAAGAAACCGTAAGGGGGTTCATAATATTTGGTTAGTAAACCTTAATTATTTGTTTATCACCATAGCACCGGACTCCTTTTTTGACAATAAGTACTTGACATTTCACAGCGCCTTTACAACTCTTCTGTAAGAGTCTTTGATTTTTGTTATGAAGAAACTTGATGTTCCCTACCACGAGCAGGAATCGCGCCATACTTGCGGGCCGGCGTCGCTCCGTATGGTGTTTTCTTATTTCGACGAGTTGTACGGTGAGACGCAGTTGGCACGCAAAGCTAAAACGAGCGGGCGGGAGGGCACGAGGCACCGGCATATGATTTCCGTCGCGCGGGCGGCGGGCTTTTGGGTATATAAGAATACTGACTCGACACTGGCGGAAGTGAAGTGGTTTGTTAATCATGAACTGCCGGTGATTGTGAATTTTATTGAGCCATCAGAAAACGTTGGGCACTACGCGGTAGTTGCGGGGTATGATGCGAAGGGGATTTTATTGAACGATCCGTGGAATGGGAAGGATTTTCACCTGGCCAGACGGACGTTTCTGGGCCGCTGGCGCAGCGGGGAGGGGAGGAAAAAACGGTGGCTGATGGTGGTGGGTCGAAGCGACTTTCGGCCGCAACCATATGGTGATGGCGAGGAACTGTTGACCGGATCGTTCTACGATCCTCTCTAACTTGCCGATAGTTTTTTTGTGATAGAATAATAAATGTGTTGGAGCAGCGAAAATATAACGTGTATGCCGCAATAGTGTTTGTCGTGTTAGCGCTGGGTTTTGCTACCTGGCGGTTATATCCCTTGTTGCGGACCGGAGGAGGATCATTCTCTTCGCTGGTGAGCAGTGCGAAGAAAGT
>CAYSWF010000035.1:6753-7271 GCA_964434765.1 uncultured Candidatus Saccharibacteria bacterium | reverse complement strand
TAATAGATGTGTTGAGACATAGGATGCGGGCAGAACTGCTTCCCGTTAAGCCATTTCAGGAGACGCGGCCGGGCGGCTACTGCGGCCCGGCCAGCCTGAAGATGGTGCTAGGGTATTATGGAGTGGATAGAAGCGAAAAGGAGTTGGCGCAACGCTGTGGGCATGACATAGAGCGGGGGACTGATAATGAGGCGATTAAACAAGCAGCCGAGTCATATGGTTTCAAGGCGGAGGTTCAGAAGGAGGCTTCTTTTGATGACATCCGGCGCTGGCTTGATAAAAGAGTTCCCGTTATAGTGGACTGGTTCACCAGTGGTCGGCCGGATCGTGATAATTCCGAGATGCCCGATGGCCATTGCTCGGTAGTCGTGGGTCTTGATGAAAGTAATATTTACTTGCAAGACCCGGAACTGGGCGCGCTGCGGACAATCAAGCGGGAGGATTTCCGGCGGGTGTGGTTTGATTTTAAGGGTGATTATATTACTGCCTGGAGCGATATGAATATTTGTCAACTAATA
>CAYSWF010000035.1:3010-6743 GCA_964434765.1 uncultured Candidatus Saccharibacteria bacterium | reverse complement strand
GTTTACCCGGAGAGATGTAAGAAAAAAGCACGGCCGTAAGGGGCGTGCTTGGTTAATCAGATAGAGCAAAGAGAAGCCGCTGCTCGCCGTGGGCTCTTACCCTAAGGTCGGACAGGGAGAAGGCGAGGGGGCGATCGATGTGATCTAGTTTGACAAGGGCCATGAAGGGTAAAGGGTCAACTTGGTATCTTTCTTTGATGGCATTGATTTCTCGTCGTGGTATCATGCGCCAGCCGACAACTTTACCTAGGCGCCCGCGGTAGGGGTGGCCGTTTCTGATTACTTTGACAATGGCGCCGGTCCACCGGCGGAATAGGGCCAACCGGGCGGAGCAGCTGTCTTGCTGGCTGTGCTCGCCGTAGAAAAGAAAGCCAATCAGGGTGGAGCAGGCTTCCCGCGTGGTGGGTAAAGGAACTCCATGTGGCTGGAAGCGTTTGAGCAGCCGGAGTTGTTTGGGTGCTGGCTTCATCAGTAAAACCTCCAGGGGCAAATATTTTATTGGCAAAAGGACAAAACAGAACGGAGAATGGTAGCCAGATAATTATAGTTCGTCAAGGGAAATTTGTCAGGGCATGGCGGGGCTACCGAAATTGTTTTATGATAATGGCATGAAGGTTTTTGTTACTTATCAGATTCCGGAAGCTGGTATTAAGAAGTTGCAGGAGGCGGGACATGAGGTGGTGGTGCGCCAGGAGCAAGTTTTGATATCGCGAGATGAATTAGTGGCAGCACTGAAGGAATATGACGCTATTTTGCCGCTGTTGACTGATAAAATTGGAGCGGAAGAGATAGCGCAGGCGGGAGAGCAGCTGAAGGTAATAGCGAATTACGCTGTGGGTTACGATAACATTGATACCAAAGCGGCGGCGGAGCGAGGCATTATAGTGACTAATACGCCGGATGTTCTGACAGACGCGGTGGCCGACCACACCCTTACGTTAATGACGGCACTGGCGAGGCGAGTGGTCGAGGCGGATCAGTTTGTGCGAGATGGGAAGTTTAAGGGCTGGCGTCCTATGTTGCTGTTGGGTACGGGGCTGCGCGATAAGGTATTGGGAATTGTCGGTTTGGGGAGAATAGGCAGTGAAGTGGGGCGGCGGGCTAGGTCGGGGTTGGGTATGAAGGTGGCGTATAGCGATTTGCAGCCGAGCGCTGAATTTGAGCAGGAGGTGGGAGCTAGGTTTTATCCCGAGCTGGACGCTATGCTGCCGGAAGTGGACGTAGTATCACTGCATGTGCCGTTGGTGGAGGCCACTCGACACTTAATGAATAAGGAGCGGCTGGCGGCTATGAAGAAAACGAGTTTGCTGATTAACACGGCGCGGGGAGCGGTCATAGACGAGGCGGCACTAGTTGTGGCTCTTAAGGACAAGGTGATTGCGGGGGCAGCCTTGGATGTGTTTGAGAATGAGCCGGATTTGGCTGCCGGGCTGGCGGAGTTGCCTAATGTGGTGTCGACACCGCACGTGGCCTCGGCAACGCGAGAGACGCGCTCGAAAATGTCGGAACTGGCGGCGGATAACATTATCGCGGTGCTGGCGGGGAGGGAAGCAATAACACCGGTGCGTATCTAGTGTGGACTCGCGGAGTTAAAATGGTATCCAGTCGGGCCAGCACCATCGGCTGCCCGTGGGATCATCCGTGTAATATAAGTTGCATGTAGTTTTGAAGAATCCGGATAAGTCTCCTCCTGCATCGCAGTAAGAGGAGGCTGAGCTTCCTATGTCATACACCTCCCAGCCCACCACAGCCACTTCGGCTATCAACACTCCATAGAGTCCACCCCGGCAAACAGTCGCCGCGACGGAGGGATTTACCACGGTGGCTGTGCCGGCACCACCACCAGTTACTCTCACTAAGTAGCCGGAGGCCTTTGCCTCTTCGAAAAAAGTCCCTACAAGTGCACGAATGTCCGCTGGCGTAAATTTATTTCTACCCATCGCAGACAACTGCATAGCAACTTGCCTAGCCGTTCCCTTCAATACAGTGCCGTCAAACGCCACAAGACGAAATTGCGGCTCAGCTATAAGGACCTGGGCCGTGTTAGTCTGAGTACATATACCTATGTATGGAAACATTTCACCAGGACTAAGATACGCCTCTGATGCCTTTAAGTTCCCTTTATCGTAATATGTCCCAATAACCTCGTATTCATTTTCGCAGGAAGGACCCCGGTAGCAGGTAGGAGCCGGACAGAATGTTTCTCCCGGTAGACCTCCTCCGGCGGGACAGGTTGGTTGTTGCCCAAGGATTTCGCTGGCGTTGCGGTAGGTAGAGCGTACCTTAACTGTGAGGCTCTTACCTTTCCACTGTTCGAAGGTTCCGCTGCACTTTGAGGCCGTGACATTGCGGGCGCCGTCTCGGGTTATGGTTGTACTATTGGAACAGTTATCCCACCCGGTGATCTTTATCCCGTATCCGTCCGGCGAGGCGCCCTCCACTTTCACGAGAAGTTCCACCGGCGTCGTGTCAGAGATTTTATTGACGCTGCAGTCGGCGAACGGTTTGGGAACGCCGACAACGATGTCCGCGTCAGGCTGCGTGCATTGGCCGGCAAGGCTTTGTTGTGTAAGGAAGTATGGTTCTTTGCCTGGAGACTTGATATAGGCCGCAACGTTTCGAGTATCACCGAAACGCTGGGCATCGGCAACGCGGTCCCAGTCGATTTCAAGAGTGAATTCTCTGGGACCCTGAAGGGCATTTTGGTGTTCAGGTACAGGAGTAGTAGAGGGGCACCCAGTGGGAGAAGGAGAAGGAGAAGGGGTACAGCCATATATACCGCAACTTGCCGTGCGCAGGTACCGCGTAATGTTGTCCCCGCTTACGGCTACGGCGAATACGAGCACTAGCACACTGGTGGTTGCCACCAGCACGGCGGCGTAAGGATTATTCAACCAAGAGCGGTTTTTACGTGCCATTCATGATACATTATAACACACGACCAGATAAGGTGGGGCCCAATGTTGAGGCTTTTCCACAACTGCTCGCTCATGGTGTTTTTGTGATAGAAACCCCGGCTGTCCAGGCTGATCTGTATGTCGTAGCAGGTCAGCACGTCAACGTAGTCCGGGGCGGTGAATTGGTGACATAGTGTTATTGATACATTATTATTGTTTTAATGGGTGTAGAGGAAGGGCAAAAAAAGTTGCGGGTGGGGTGGTTTACTTTTACGTGCTGTGAGGACTCGACGATTGTGTTTACGGAAGTGCTGAATGATCACTGGCAAGAGTGGCGCCGACTGATTGACTTTAGGCACGCGCGGGTGCTGCAGACGAAGAACGTGTTGGATGAGCTGGACGTGGCTTTTGTGGAAGGGGCGATATCGTCGGAAGAACAGAAGAAGCGGCTGGAGGAGATTCGGAGCAAGTCGGAGATGGTAGTGGCGGTGGGAGCGTGCGCGGTGATGGGCATGCCGTCGGCGCAGCGAAATAGTTTTGATGAAAAGACAAAACAGGAGATAAGTTTTATCGTGGAGCGTTTTCATCATTTGGACAAGGTGCAGTCAGTGAAGGAGACGGTGAAGGTGGACGCGGAATTGCCGGGTTGTCCCATGAACCCGGACCAGTTTGTGGAGCTGGTTAACGGGGCGCTGGCTAAGTTTGGGGTAGGGGTGACCAAGGGGTAGCCTATGCATAACATTGATCTTTCTCTAGATGAGATAACAAAAGTAGAGGGGGCGGCTTCGCTGAAGGTGAAGGTGCGCGGCGGCAAGGTGGAAGATGTGGAGTTTGCT
>CAYSWF010000035.1:2089-3000 GCA_964434765.1 uncultured Candidatus Saccharibacteria bacterium | reverse complement strand
CAAACGTTTCTACACCCAGGCCATGCGGGGCAAACCGTATGTGGCGTTGCCGCAGCTGCTGGCACGCATTTGCGGGACGTGTTCCAACGCGCACCTTCTGTGCTCGATTGAATCGTGCGAGAAGGCGCTGGGAGTTACGCCGTCGGGGCAGAGCATGGTGATGAAGCGGCTGACGGTATGGTCACTTATGATACGCGACCACGCGCTGCATTTGTATTTGTTTGCCTTGCCGGATATGTACGGCAAGGACAATTTTTTGGAGTTTAATGAAGAGGACGAGGAACAGCACCAGTTGCTGCACGACGCGTTCGCTGTTAAGGCAGCGGGTAATTACCTGGCGGAAATAATCGCGGGGCGCAGCGTGCACGCGGTTAACCCGGTAATCGGCGGCTTTTTGAAGGTGCCGGATCAGGTAGAGGTGGAGAAGGCCAAAAAGAAGCTAGAGGATGTGCGGCCGGCGGTGCTGCGGTTGATCGTGATATTGCAAAAATGCGAGTTTAAGTTTGATCGGAAGACCCATTATATGGCGCTGGTCGGTGATCCGTTTACTTTTCTGGAGGGGCAGATAAGGAATGACGGAGGAGCGGTGATTGAGGAAGGGGACTTCCGGGATCATTTGGAGCGGGTGGTTCTTCCATACTCTCAAGCTTCTGGTTATCAGTATCACGGGGAGTCTTATCTGGTGGGGGCACTGGCGCGGCTTAACTTGTCTAAGGAGACGCTGCATGAGAAAACTAGGCGGGATGCCAAGGAGGCGCTGGCGTTGTTTCCGTCGACTAATGTTTTTCACAATAATTTGGCGCAGGCAATCGAAATTCTGCACTCAATAGACGGCGCGGTGGAGATGCTGGAGAACACGCGGTTTAAGCAGGAGCTGCCGGCGCAGCCGACCAGGAAGTATGGGTGGGGTG
>CAYSWF010000035.1:714-2070 GCA_964434765.1 uncultured Candidatus Saccharibacteria bacterium | reverse complement strand
CCGCGGGGGACGCTGTATCACCAGGTGCAAATTGGCGAGGATGGCAAAGTGGTAAAGGGAGCGATTGTGGTGCCGACGGGACAGAACCAGGTTAATATTGAGCAGGACGTGGGCAAGAGAATTGAGCAGCTGCTGCCGCAGAACTTGAGCCAAGAGGAGATACGGTTTGAGATGGAGAAACTTATTCGGGCGTACGATCCGTGCATGAGCTGCGCCTCACACTTTTTGAAGATGGAGTGGGTGTGAGGAGCGGCTTACTTTCTCCCCCTTGAGAAGGGGGAGTCCCTGCGCTTAGCGCAGGGGAGGGGGTCGTTGACGTTTCGCGCTTTAGTGACCCCTCTGCCCTTCGACAAGCTCAGGGCACCTCCCCTTCGTAAGGGGAGGAAGGACTTTCCGTCAATGACTTTTTTCTTTTAGATTTAGAATGGCAACTATTTTATCAGTAGCTTCTTGCTTTTGAGCTTTCACTGGCAGACCGATGATAAGGAAAGGGGGGAGTTTTTTTAATTTGGCTAACCATTTAAGGTTGGTGAGCAAGTCAAAGTCGTGCACGGTGAGGCGGGGGGCATTTTGGAAGTCGTCGAGAGAAGTGAAAGGCGTGACTTCTTTGAGGTTCAAGATAGTATCGATAATGATGAGTTTTTCGGGGAGGGTCCACTCCTCGTTTGGATCTTTGACGACAAATTCGAAATTAGGTAGGCGGCGGGCAAGTTTCGGCAGGAGACGGAGGGGCAGGGCGTCGGGGGTGAAGTCAGGATTGCCGAACAGCCAAACTTGAGGCTTAGGAAAATTGGGTGGCATATTGGTTGGCTAGTTGGAGGGATAGGTTAGTATATTTGGTTAGATTGGCGACTTGTTGGGGAGTGATAATTTCGCAGGGAGTGTCCCAGTGGATAGAGATGGAATCTCCCGTTTTGACGTCGTCAAGTAGGGAGGCGTGTTCCAGCTGGCGGATAATTTTTTGCTTTTTTGGGGGCCCAAAAATAGGCTGGCGGGAGACGGTTAGGGTGGGGCCGGATACTTTAAGAACTTTACCCCAGGTGACGCAGCATTTGTCCATAGTGTCCGGGGTATGCTCGATGTCGTGGTGGCCAGTGCGGCGCCAGATATTGAGAACATGAAAAGAATGGTGCATCAGAGCACCTTGAGCCAGCTTGTCTTTTAGTTGGTGCATCTGATTGGGGGGAGACATTTTTTGGATTTGGAGATTGTCGGTGAGATGGCGGTAGTAGGTTTTAGGAGGAATAGTGTCAAGCAACTGGTTGCCTATCCAGTAGGCCTCAATGACGCGAGGGTCGAAGGGGTCTTTGATGCGATTGGCGTGAGCGATTTGCTGGAGGTAGGGATAGAGAGTTT
>CAYSWF010000035.1:0-704 GCA_964434765.1 uncultured Candidatus Saccharibacteria bacterium | reverse complement strand
AATATTGGTTAGCCCCTGATCAGTGGCTCCTTCGTTAATGTAGGCCAGCACTTCACGATTCAGGTCGGGGCCGCACAGGTGCAGCCGGTTGGGGCCAAAGGCGTAGCGGGCGCAGCGAGCGATGCCGTCCATGCGCTTAGGTTATAGGTGCGGGAGAGGGAAAGATTTTATGGGCTCGTGAAATGAAGAGGATCGTGCCGATAGCTAATAAAGTCCCGCTTAAAAGTTGTTGGTTAGGCAGGGTGTGAGTGACGAAAGTGGCCGTGAGGGCGTTGGTGACCAAGGTGGCGGGTACCAACAGGCTGGCGACCAAGGTGGCGGGGGCGTGCTTCAAGGCGGTGTACCAGGTGAGGACGTAGCCGGTGAGCAGAAGGCTGGTTAGAAAAGTCCAGCCCCATTGGGTGGCTGACAGGCCTACCAGCAGAGAGGTTTTTCCCTGGATGGCGATGACGGCCAGAATAATCAGGGAGCCCACGGTCATGCGGGCGCCGGCGACGAGGGGGCTGGAAAGATTGTTTAAGGCTTTTTTAGCGATGATGTTTTCTATGGCCCACAAAATGGTGGCGGCTAAAATCATAAGCTCGCCAGCGCTAAAGGTAAGTTGGGGTAAGCCAAACAGGGCGAGGTTGCCGCCAAGTAGAAGAACTAGGGCGGCAAATTGTAGCTTACCAACTCTTTCTTTTAAGAACGGTATAGCCAGCAGT
>CAYSWF010000034.1:0-8622 GCA_964434765.1 uncultured Candidatus Saccharibacteria bacterium | reverse complement strand
TGAAATCCGTCAAGGCCGGCAACATGAGCCTGCGTGGCGCCTTCGTTACCATGCACAACGGTGAAGCCTTCCTCACTAATGCCACCATCCCGCCTTGGCAGGTAAAAAATGCCCCCGGAGGCTACGACCCTACCCGGCCCCGCAAAGTTCTGCTCAAAAAAAGCGAGCTTAAACAATTAATCGGGAAGCCCAAAGGGTTGACAATCATACCCCTGCGTGTCTATACTAAAGGTCCGCGCATCAAACTTGAGTTAGCGCTGGCTCGCGGTAAAAAGAAATACAACCGCAAGCGGGAGAAAAAAGAGCGCGACATCCAGCGCGACACCGAGAGATTGCTGCGAGGTAAAGAATAAGGGGCGCGCTAGGCCTCGATGGAATGCTGTTTACACAATCTGCGTGTCGTGTGGGAATGAGCACACGTAAATCTCTTCGTTCAAAGTTCAAGTGCAAACTTATTCAGTCGCGTGAAGGCAGCTTTTGCTCCTTCATTCGCGCCCGCTGTCGCTTAATACCGACAGCCATCGCAGTACATCAGCCGTCGGATGTACTTACGGTGTCAACCTAGACGGATTGAGAAGTAATGCCCGAGATACATTACCTCTGACCAAGCACTTATCTCGCGCTGAAGCAAAGTCTCTTCTGTTCTTTTAGCTTTGAGTCAGCGTAATCTTCAGAACAGATACACACGTAGATGATTGAGTAGTCACACTTCAGACGCGAGTTCAATTCTCGCCGCGTCCACCCTCCGCTCTTCGCTCACACGAAGAGCTGCGGGTGGTAAACCACCCTTAGCAACAATAGCTATAAATTCAATGTAGGTTGAAGGAGGGTGCGCCCCGTAGCTCCGTCAGGAGCGAAGGGGTGCTATCCTTTACACATGCACTGCGTCTACATTCTACGACTGCGAGACAATAGCGTTTATATTGGATTAGCTGCAGATATACATAAGCGTCTTGCTGAACATCAACATGGTGGTGTATCAACCACCAAAAATAAACGTCCAGTCAAACTCGCCTGGTATTGCGTATTCCCAACCAAAACTCGAGCTGCTGAATTCGAGCAATACCTTAAAACCGGCTCCGGCTTTTCCTGGCGCAAGCGTCACCTAGACTTCTAATTGTCCCGGCATCGCGCTTCTCAACAAGCAATATTGTAAATCTTAATAAAACCCAGAGGTAAGACTAATTAAGCCAATGTAAAGGATTATCCTTTGCTCTGTACATATTTGATTTCTAGGGGTGGCTTGCGCCGTTAGCTGTACAATTATACAGTTATGGCATGGCCAAGAAAGGCGCGTCCACGATGAAGAAGCCGCACACACTCAACATTACAGTTGACTGGGCGAAGTATGTGCGACTGTCCAAGCGGCTGAAAGACAGAGGTACGTCATTTAGTAAGTGGGTGCGAGAGCAGATAGATAAAGAGTTACAACGCTAGTATGGCTGACCCTGTTGACATCATCTCAATTTTAATCGGAGCGGCGGGTCTTCTATATGCCTTATGGGAAAACAGCAAGCGGAAAAAGATTGAGGATATTGTTGAAACGAATATAGATGCGCTAGAAAAAAGCGTGGAGTTGCAAGGGCAGAGGGGACGTTATGCTAAGGAAAATATTGATAAATTGTTGAATTTGGTAGGGTCAATTCCCGATGAAGCAAAGAGAAATGAGGCCATCAAAGCTGCGGGGTATGGTCGCGGGGACGCTACCTCAACCCAAGATTTATCGGTTGCTATACAAGGCCACCTAAAGGCGCTGCGTATGAGAAAAAACAAGAACGTATGAACGCGAGGAACTGCGGCACGGAACGTAGCGTGGATCGTTAAATATGATCCCCGATAGACTAATAAAGGACAAACCCTTAGACCAACAGATTGGTTATTACCAAGCCGAAGAAACAGGCGCTGAAGAAATGCGCATAGCCAGACACAATACTGACTTGAATGTAAAGCTGACCGTCGAGCTTAGAAACTATCTTCTTCATCTCTCCATTATTAGCGCCACCATTATTGGGGTTGTTGCAACACTAGGTCGGGAGATTATTCAAGGAAACTTGCCGGGGACTATTGGTTTTATCTTATTGTGGGTTTCGTTGCTGGGAGGAGTGGGGCTGGCCTTGCTAAGAACATCTCACAGTATCAAGCTCAATGAAGAAAACTACACAAAGGTATCAGGTGGCCTACGCAAGCAACACGATATAATGAACGAGTTAATGCTTGGGGAGAAAAGTAAGGAAGAGGCAATGGCTGAAATGGAGAAGTTAAAAGCCGCTGTTCCTCCAAGACAAAAACCAAAGCCATTAAAAGAGGATTGGTTTGTGTGGTTTGTCTTTGGTACTTTCGCTCTCGGCGCAACTCTAGTTTTTGCCCAAGCACTTATTATTGCCCCTGATACGAAAGGCCCTACTTTTAGAAAGCACTACGAAGCGGGAGCCCCTGCTCCTAGATTTTTCAATCTACCTCGAAAATAAACCTCAAACATAAACAGGGGGCCGGCGCGTGAGAGTATTTTTCGGGATCAATCTCCTTGACCCAAGCCAGAAATTGTTTAACCTCATCATAGAAAGAAAGTTCCAACTTTTTTCCTTCATGTCCACCCTTCGCCCTAACCATGTCACCGGCTGCCTTCCGGAAGCTGCATTTTCAAGAAAAACTCTCGGACTTAGTGTCTAAAAATGGAGCCTTGACAGTCTATAAAAAAAGTGCAATAATGACGTGTTTAGTACCTTTCACCGAGACAAGTAAGTTTACTTCTTAATGTGCAGGAGTAGAACCAAAAGTCTCACCTACACAGGAGAAAACCCATGTTGTATGCCATCACTCCTTTAACAATCCACGGAGCCAGCAGAAGAGAAGCGGTGGGAATGGATAGTTCTGGGGTCACAAAGGAAAATGTTCCTGCAGACCAAGTTGAAGAGGCCATTCGCCACTTACCGTCTTTGGACGGTTACAGTCTGACAGCACATATTCCAACGCCTTTTATGGCAGAAGTACTGCGAAATCCGCCAAGACACGAAATTGTGCGACTGCACGTTGGAGGCAGCCAAGTTGATTTACTAAGAGATAGCACTCATGATCCAGGGGACATTGGTGTGTCATGCAGTCCCCATGGCAACAAGGCACCTGTAGATACACTGAACATCAAGTTCCGAGACTACCACGACGATTGCACCGACAGGGGGATCGTATGGGTGCGTCCAGGTAATCCTGGGAACATGTATTTTGTCATCAAATCCCCTGCCCTCGAAACCGCTGGCGAAGTGACAAAGATTGTCGCGCAGGCCGAGGAGGCAGTGCGAGCCAAGCTGTTTGTCCATTTCCCCGACCAAAGTATGGCTTGATGCAGAAAGCTAGTATTGGCAAGTCATTGGCTCCAAAAAGCAACAACTCACCCGACCGTATGGTTTCGCCCAGCGGTCTTTTTCTTACTCAAAAAATAAACTACTCAACCCGAACAACTGCCACAAATCAGTTCACATTGCATTCTACGTGCTCGTTAGGCTGTTCAATTTAGTCGTGTTGTGGAGTAACCTCAAAACATGAACACAGCCGGCGGCAAACGTGCGTTTATCATCCACGGCTGGGACGGCTACCCCGAGGAAGGCTGGTTTCCGTGGTTAAAAGCCGAGCTGGAGCAGCGCGGCTTTGCGGTTGAGGTGCCCCGCATGCCTCACCCCGCGGAGCCTACCATTGACGATTGGGTAGGACACCTCGCCAAGCTAGTGGGTGAACCCGATGAAAATACTTACCTTATTGGCCACAGTATGGGCTGCCAAACTATTCTGCGCTACCTGGCATCGCTCGAGGACAAGAGAGTTGGCGGTGCCATCTTGGTGGCCGGTTTCTTTGAGCTGGCACCGCTCGAAACAGATGAGGAAAAGGCCATTGCCGAGCCGTGGCTGGAAACACCCATTGATTTTGCCAAGGTTAAGGCCACAACCAGCAACATTACCGTCATACTGTCCGACAATGACGAGTGGGTGCCGTTGGAGCGCAATAAAGAGCTTTTTGAGCAATGCCTTAGCCCTAAGATTACCGTTGAGCACGGCCGGGGACACTTCAGTGGCAGTAGCGGCATTAAAGAACTGTCAGCCGCTCTCGAGGCAATAGAGCAATACGTCAATTAGTTGTTATGGCGCTCAACCCAACGCGTAAATACTACACGGTCGTAATATCCAGTTACGTTATTTTCCAACAGGGCGATAAGGTTCTGCTGACTCGCCGGTACAACACCGGCTACCGTGACGGAGAGTACAGCTTACCGGCCGGGCACATCGAGGAAAACGAATTTGCCACGGCCGCCGCTATTCGGGAAGCACGAGAAGAAGTGGGAGCGGAAATAAGGCCAGGGGACTTGGTGCCGGTGCACATAATGCACCGTCATTGCGGCGACCACGAACGCATTGATTTCTTCTTCACCGCGAAAACATGGACCGGCAAAATAACTAACACCGAGCCGGATAGATGCGATGATATAAGCTGGTTTGCTTTGGAACAGTTGCCAACAAATACGATTCCGTACATTAGAACAGCCCTTGAGCATCATCGCCATGGACGCTTCTTTTCAGAGTTCACGGAATCAGAAAACAAAATTTTCTCTATATAACCTTTCCATCAGAATAACCTCTTACACCCCCGGGGTGTAATCCCGCTGTCAATAGCCTGTTTCCGGGTTTTTAGCTCATTAAACCCCCATAACACGCCGGTGCCCGAAAAAGTCGTGGTACAATTAATTAGTTATCGCCAGCCGGCGATTTTTTCCTGCCAAAAATGGTACTTGACAAGTATTAATGTTCAGCTATAATGCACCCAGTCTGCTCTCTTTCTAGCTTCGTTACGTAGACGAAGCGCTCATAACTACCTCGTTTTCGTGGAGGACGTAATTATGATTGGGTCGCTGCGCCACCGCCTGAATTGCCTATTGAGCGACACGACCTGACCGCCGGCCCGGTAGCGACAAGATTTGTAGAGTATAACAACGCTCGATCTTTGTCGCTCGTCCCCAAACCTTCCCCTTTCCCCCGTTTGCTTTGGAGGTGATCTTAACAAACCCAACAGCAAACGGGGATTTTTATTTCTGTCATTCCCAACCAGCGGTGCCAGCTGACAATAGTTGCCAAGACAGACAAAACAATCTATATTAGCCAACATGCCAAGTAGACGTAGACGTTTTCGGGCCCGTCCCAAACCACAACTCCAAAAACCCCCAGCCAATAATGAGATTAGAGCGTCAGAAGTGCGGTTGGTAGGCAACGACGGCCAGCAACTGGGCGTCGTGCCTATCGGTGAAGCCAGAGCTAAAGCCGCCGCCCTCGGTACAGATCTAGTCATGGTGGCCGACAAGGTAACCCCTCCCGTCGTCCGTCTTATGGATATAGGAAAACACATGTATGAAAAACGCAAAAAACACGCTAAGCAGAAAAATAAAAGTAAAGGCGGCGACATTAAAGGCATACGCATCGGCTTCCAAATGGGCCAGCATGACTGGCAACTTCGTCTTAAACAAGCCAAGGACTTTCTGGCCGAAGGAAATAAGGTGCGCCTCGAGATTCGTTTGCGTGGCCGGGAGCGCGGACGACTCGCTCTAGCCGAAAAGACCATGCACGAGTTTATCGCCACCATAACGGGCGGCGCCAAAGTTGAAGACACTATCAGCAAGTCCCCGCGCGGACTCAATGTCTTGTTAACCCGCTGACCACTATGAAGCAAAAAACAAAAAAGGCAGCTCGTAAACGATTTACTGTCTCATCCCGGGGCAAGATTAAACATCGCCCCGTAAACCAAGCGCACTTCAATTCCAAAGATACCGGCCAAGCCACCCGCCGCAAACACAAGTCAGCCAGTCTTGATGCCGCCGATAAAAACCGCCTTAAACAGCTCCTGCCGTATCAATAACGATCAACCGTTATTTTTCATTTTTCTCTTTACCCTTTACATTTGAAACATGTCCCGAGCTAAACGCAGCGTGGCCAAAAGGGCCCGCCACCGAAAATGGATCAAGCGAGCCAAAGGCTACCGCGGATCGCGCAGCCGCGTCTTTAAACGCGCCAAAGAAGCTGTTCTCAAAGCTGGCCAACATGCCTATCACGACCGCCGCAAGAAAAAAAGCATCAGGCGCGGACAGTGGCAATCACACCTCGGCGCCGCCGCGCGCCAGTACGGTCTCTCCTATTCACGCTTCATTCACAGCCTGCGACAGACCAATATCAAACTGGATCGCAAAGTACTGGCCCAACTCGCCAGCGAGCAGCCAGCCATATTCAAGAAAGTCATCGAGTCTGCGAAGAAAGAATAATTATGAAAATCCTCGTAACGGGCGGGGCAGGCTTCCTGGGTAGCCACTTGTGTGACCGCTTAGTTGAACATGGCAATGAAATTATTTGCGTAGACAATTTCTTCACCGGACAAAAGAGAAACATCGAGCACCTGCTAGGGAGCCCCCGCTTTGAGCTTATCCGTCACGACATTGTCGAGCCCTTAACGGTTGAAGTAAATCAAATCTACAACTTGGCTTGCCCCGCTTCACCGGTGCACTACCAACATAACCCCATCAAAACAATTAAGACGTCCACCGTCGGCATGGTCAATATGTTAGGCCTAGCCAAGCGCACGGGCGCCCGCATCCTACAGACCTCCACTTCAGAAGTCTACGGCGACCCCGCAGTCCATCCTCAACCGGAAACCTATTGGGGTAACGTTAATCCCATCGGGGAACGCAGTTGTTATGATGAAGGTAAGCGCGTGGCCGAAACGCTCTGTATGGACTACCACCGTCAAAACGGCGTCAACGTGCGCATCGCCCGTATCTTCAACACCTATGGGCCCCGCATGCACCCTAATGATGGTCGCGTCGTCAGTAACTTCATCATACAGGCTCTAGCCAACAAACCTCTTACCATCTACGGTGATGGCAGTCACACTCGCTCTTTCTGTTACGTTGATGACATTATAGAAGCCCTTATCCTTCTCATGAACCAGGATCAGGCGGAAGGGCCTGTCAATCTCGGCAATCCAGTCGAGACCTCTATACAACAGCTAGCAGAAAATATTTGCGCGCTGACAAAAACTTCCTCAAACATCACCTACCACGATCTGCCCGCCGATGACCCTAAAAAACGCCAACCTGATATTTTAAAAGCCAAGCAATTACTTAACTGGCAACCTACTACTCCTCTGCCGGAGGGACTTAAAAAAACAATAGCGTATTTCCGAGAAACCTGGCTGTCAACCACCAAATAAGCAATCTGGCCCCGGCGGTAACAACTCCAACTGCTTACTCTGCGCCAGCACCGCCTGCGTAGTGTGATCAACTAACACTAAGCGCGCCGCTACCCCGGTAGCCCCCGCCGGCACAACGCTGTCGCACGGCACCACCACACGAAAAACCCCGGCTTCTAATTCTCCCCCCTCGACATCGCCCACCGTCATACTGCCTGTTGGCAAACGCAACAGCAGCACCGATGACCCTCCCCCGCTAAGCAACTCGTTATTTACCGTAACAGTCACCGGCACACCGGGTAGCAATGCCGTGCCAGCCAACTCCAGCGTGCCTATTTCATAAGTCAACGACGCGCTACGAATAGCCACCCCCCCCACCCGCATAGCCAACAAGCCCATAATAACCAGCAGAACCACGACTGCTGCTCCCCCCACCACCGTATAAAGATTAATCATGATACTCCCTCTCTAGCTCTCTTAAAAACGTATACCTAATACGCCGCTCACGCAACCAAGGCGCTTGCACATTCCAAGGCGACTCGAAGCGCTCAAAAAACTTGCGCATTACTTGCGCGCGGCGCGTATCCGGCACCTGCGGCTGCACCAACACCCTGCCGTTCCTGCGCGCCACTGTAAAAAAATCACGCCGTATTGTCCAGGACATTAGTACCACCAGCGCCGGTACCAACACTAACACCGCATAAACGGCCCGGTCTAAACTAAGCAACAGATCATACAGTCCGTGCAGAGACCAAGGCACCAGAAAGGCCATCACATAGAAACTCCTCGGCCGCCATAAATCAAAAACACCCCGGGCCAACAACGTTCCCATTAGTCCGCCAAAACTCACATGCGCCAAAGTCGAGATGAGAAACCGCAAAAAGAAAACAAAGACCAATGTGTCAAAACTGCCTTGGGCAAACAATTCAAGAAAATACAACGTGTTCTCTACTGTGGCAAAACCAAGCCCCACCGCAATACCAATCACCAAGCCATCAAACACTTGGTCCATTGTTCGACTCCGTACCATCCATAACCGCAAGACAACGTAACGCAAGCCCTCCTCCACCGTAGCCACAATAACAAAAGTGCCCAGCGCCGGCAGAAAAATATCTAAAGGGTTCTGCAGCGGCAACATCGCTCCGACAAAGTTATAAGCAGTGGCTGGCGAGATACGCTGCCACAACTGTGAAGCCCACCCCTCTAATTTAAAAGCTGGCCACACTAGCGCCAGCCCGGCCAAAAATGCTCCGGCCACCGTCGGTATTGGCACCGGCCGATCATGCCGCCTCAAATACCACAACCATATAAACAAGCCAGCCGGCAACAGGCTTAGTAAAAAAGCAATTACCCCAAAAGCCACCCCGGGAGGTAAAGAAAGTACGTCAGACACGTCTCTAGTATACC
>CAYSWF010000033.1:3394-8629 GCA_964434765.1 uncultured Candidatus Saccharibacteria bacterium | reverse complement strand
AAAATCCTCCTCTTGCGGAAATAATAAAGCCTTCGCGCCCCGATACAACAGCGGCAAATCAGCGTCCGGCACAAAACCCAGCCAGCTCGTCCAACGACCGGACCGCTCCCGCAGCAACGCTTCCTCGGGACCGGCGCCCACAATCTTCAGCGGCCGCCCCATTCGCTCGCACGCCTCGATGGCCACCTCAATCCGCTTGTACGGTACCAGCCGAGATACGATAAGATAGTAGCCGTCGTCGCCCCTGGCCACTTCGAACGAGTCAACGTCAACCGGCGGCGGAATAACCTCGGCTTCCCGCCGATAATACTTACGGATGCGCCCGGCCACAAAATTAGACAACGTCAGATACGCATCAACACGCTGCGCCGCCACAAAATCCCACTGGCGGAGGTAAGACAAAGCCAGGGGCGCCATCTTTTGAAACAGCCGGCTGTGGGAAAACTCGCGCACGTACCGGTGGCTGTCATCCCACGCGTAACGAGTCGGTGTAAAACAGTAACAAATATGCAGTGTTTTAGACCCGGTAATTACTCCCTTGCTAAAACTATGGCAGCTCGACAGTACCACGTCAAAATCTTGTAAGTTGAATTGCTCCACCGCCAAGGGCATAAGCCCCAAGGGAAAATAGCGGTGCGAGCGCCGCGCCCCCGGCCACCGTTGTAAAAACGAAGGGCGCAGTCTCCCCTTACCAATTCTCTCCGCCACGTTCTGGTCGTACACCAAAGTAAACACCGGCGCCTCCGGAAACAATTCCATCAACGCCAACAATACCCGCTCCGCCCCTCCAAAATGCGTCAGGTAGTCATGGACCAGCGCCACTCGCATTAAACAATTCCCCCTTTCTTTAAGAGACAGTGTACACCGCCCGCCCGATAAACAAAATTTCTACACCGCGTTGCGATCAGTAAATAGTATCTTTAATGTTTTAAGCAACAAAACCACGTCCAACCACAGCGACCAGTCCTCAATGTAGCCAATATCCAGCCTAGCTTCCTGCTCAAACGACAACCCCGCACTGCCCTGCACTTGTGCCATACCCGACATGCCCGGTTTAATAGTGAACAGCTTGCTGTGATACTTGTCGTACCGCTCCACCTCTTTCGGCAAATGCGGGCGCGGCCCCAGCAAGCTCATCTCTCCCCGCAGCACGTTTATCAGTTGGGGCAGCTCATCAATGCGCGTGCGCCGCAGGATTCGGCCCACTCCCGTCACGCGCGGGTCATGCTTCATTTTAAACAGCGGCCCCAGCCGCTCGTTCAGCCCCGCCCTAAGCTTATCTTCAAAGAGCTGCGCCGCTTGCCCCCCGTAACGCTCACCCACCGAGTGTTCAGTCCGCATGCTGCGAAATTTATAAATCTCAAATGGCTGGCGGTGCCGGCCCACTCGAACCTGGCGATAAAACACCGGCCCCGGCGAGTTGAGCTTGATCAACACTGCCACCCCAGCAAAAAGCGGACCCATTGCCGTAAGACCAAATGCTGAAGCAGACAAATCCATGGCCCGCTTAGCCACCCGACCCCATCCTTCCAACGGCGTGCGCATAAGTTCCATCAAAGGCACACCGCCAATATGCCGAAAGCGCACGCGGGCGGCATACGTCTCAAACAAGTCCGGAACATACTTGTAGCCAATCTTGTACTTGTCGCAAAAATCAAGCAGCACTAGGTTATCCTCCTCCGGCAATGTCGGATCAGTCTGAATCACCTCGTCTATTCCCTGCCGTTGCCAAATACTCTCCAACAGCTCCCAACGCACCACCGCCGGTGTTCCCACCACCCGATAACCAAGCTCCGGACGCCCTGAAAAAACATCAGCCAGCTGCTGCCCAAACCGGCCGTTCCCAATCAACACTACCCGGTACACACCGTGCCCGCGCTGCAACGTAACCTGCTGTAACTTACGCACCAGGTAGCGGCCAGCCGATACAAACAACAAGCCCAAAACGTACGCCGCCAGTAAAATAAAACGTGATTGAAATAACTCTGCGCTCAAAAATATGTATGCAATTACCCCCATCACCCCCATAGAAATACCGGCGAAAATTCGCGTCAGCTCATCCAATAATTTTCGTGTCGCCTGCATGGCATATAAACCTTGCAGGGCAAAGATAACCACGATGGCCGCTGACACAATTGTCACCAACTGTAAATACTCAAGCAGGGGCAAATCAAGCACAAAAACCGCCGGCCTGATGCTTTGTACGACCCCGCTAGTTCGCAAATGATACGCCACAACCCCGGCTGTCATCAGTGCCACAAAATCAATCGGCACCAACACCGCATCAAAAAACAGTTCAGATCTTTTCATACCAGCCACCGTGAAGCAGCCACCCGTCTTTGTCAAGGCGCACTGACATACCTAATAAACCAGTGTACCAAGTTGACAAATAAGAATCCAGCGGTATAATAGCTGCGCAGATGGGTGAATGGCCGCTCCGCCTTGGCGGAGAGGAAAGTCCGGACACCCTAGTTATTTTCATAACTAGAAGTAGGTGGCAGCTAACGCCTGCCCAGCGCAAGCTGAGGGATTCGAAAGTATCTTAACGATAGACACACGTGTATACCGTTAAGATGCAGTAGAACGAAGAGCGCAACAGAAACATACCGCTCCTCCATTGGGGGAGTAAGGGTGAAATCGTGTGGTAAGAGCACACGCGACCGTGCGGCAACGCACGGACGGTGCAAGCCCCACCTGGTGCAATCCCAAACTTTGGTAGGGAGCACGAGGGCCGCCGCGAGGCGGCTCCTAGATAGATGACCATTACCCCGCCTTTAGGCAGGGAACAGAATCCGGCTTACAGCCCGTCTGCATCCAAAAAACTCTGAACTTATTCAGAGTTTTTTGGATGCGCGCCTCAAGACTCACCTCTCGCGGCTTTGTCGATCGCCCTGTTCACCAGCCTGTCAGCTTTCTTGTTTTTCTCCCGCGGCACATGGCGAAATGTCACGTGATAAAACTTACCGGCCAATTCTTGCACCTCCTCAAACAATGGTCGCAGCCCCTGGTTCCTCACTCGATATTTCCCTGCCAGCTGCGACACTATCAACTCGCTGTCCAAAAAGCACGTCAGGTCGGTCACTCCCGCCTCCCCCGCCCGCTTCATTCCTGTTATAAGCGCCCGGTACTCTGCTTGGTTATTTGTCGTCTCGCCAATATATTCCCCATACTCAATCGGATCGAAGTCCTCTGCCTCTAACACAAAACCAATCCCCGCCGGCCCCGGGTTACCTCTGGCTCCCCCATCAGAATGCAGCGTCGCCTTTCTCATTTCACCAGTTACCAATTACTAGTCACTAGTTACTATTTTAACTTCCCCTGCCGCCGCCACATCCAAAACCCGCAGTTGCAGCGTGCGCCTTCCCCTAAACTCATTAATGTCTAAATGAAACAAAACATCAACTAACTTTCCCCTCCTCGCTCCCCGCAACCACTCCTGCCGCGCCAATCCAAACCCAATGCCCTCTAATGGTTCGTCTCCCTTGCGAAACAAGAATTTGGCGTGCTCTCCGGTTTTGCCCACCGCCCGCCACTCCACCAACTCCAGGTCCCTACTAATTAAACTTGGCCGTCTGTTCCCCTCCCCAAACGGCGCAAACCGCTCCAGCATCTCTGCCGTATCCCAATTAAGTAAATCCTGTACCACCACCGCATCAGCCGCCTTCCGGCACTTTGTCTCCTCTCCTATCTGCGCTGCCGCCTTTACCAGCGAACTCCTTAACACACTAACCTTGTCATAGGCCACCGAAAACCCAGCCGCCCCGGCGTGCCCGCCAAAGCTTAACAGGTGTTCCTCTTGGCCAGCGATCAACTGAAAAACATTGACCCCCGCCGGCGCTCTAGCCGATCCCACCGCATACCCATTACCACCACCCACCACCACCGCCATCTTGGCATATTTGTCGCTCAACCTTCCTGCTACCAACCCTACTAAACCAGCCTCCCAGCTCTTATCGCTTACAAACACAAAAGGAGATTTGTCCCCCGTTATTCTACTTTCAACTTCGGCTTGAATCTGTCGGCTGCGCATCGACCGCCGGCGATTATACTGCTGCAATTTTGCCACCAAATCATCCGCTTGACGCTTATTATTTGTCAACATGAGGTCCAGCACCGGTTGAGCATGTTCCAATCTACCCGCCGCGTTTAACACCGGCACTAGCCGGTAGCTCAACACCTCTTCATCAACGCCGTCCGCCCCTGCGCCAACCATAGCAGACAGAACCCGCATACCCACCCGGGGGCTTTTCTTCAGCACTCGCAAACCAAGTGCTACAATAACTCTATTCTCACCTACCAGCGGCACCATATCAGCCACCGTACCAACAGCCGCCAAATCTAATAGGTTTATCTCCGCCTCCTTATCGGCCAGCAAGGCCGCCGCCAACTTCCAAGCCACCCCCGCTCCACATAAATATCCAAATGGGTATCTTCCCTGCGGGTGCCTCGGGTGCAGCACTGCTAAGGCCCCTGGCAAATCGTCAGGTAAATTATGATGGTCTGTTACAATTACATCAATACCCCGCCTCCCCAGCCAGTCAATTTCCCCTACGTTACTCACCCCGCAATCCACCGTGATCAAAAGATCAATCTCGCTCGCTAGCTTTTCCAGAACAGACAAATTTAACCCGTACCCATCATCCACTCGGTGCGGCAGGTAAGGACTCACCTTAGCCCCTAAACTTTTCAACGCCGTCATTAATATGGCCATACTGCAGACACCATCAGCGTCATAATCACCGTAAACCACCACCCGCTCCTCTTTTTTTATAGCCCGCCGTATCCGCTCTACCGCCACGTCCATACCAAACAGCCGAGCTGGATCATGAATACCTTGATCAAAGTCTGGCTCAAAAAAATATTCTCGCTCGGCCCTGGCCACCTCACGCTGTGTCAATAAAACCTCACACAGCTGCGGAAGCTCCGTGACCACGCCGCTGCCGCCAGCACCAACTAGCCAAGACGACTCCATATTCAATAACACTAACTAACCTTGGGTCCTTTAGTGTGCCGAGAAATCACGTCCGACTCTCCTTGGGCATGACTTAAAAAGCGCTGCAGCAGCGTAATAATAGCCGAGTACTGCGAGATGACACTGGATAAATCCTGCTGCACACTCTCCTGTTGCTGCAACGCGTAGACCAAGCGCAACCAATAGTCAGACTCAATGGCTTTCAGCCGCGCCTCCTTCACATGACGCTCAAAATCACCGGCGCTATCAGCCGCGTTTGCCCG
>CAYSWF010000033.1:0-3384 GCA_964434765.1 uncultured Candidatus Saccharibacteria bacterium | reverse complement strand
GCCCCCACACCGGTAGCCGAGCGCACCAACTCTTGCCGCACCACAGCGTAACCAACGGAATCATCCAACGCCTCCACTAAAGTCACTACGTCCTGCGTAACCTGAAAAATTCGCTCCCACAGCTCCGCCTGACGGCGTTCCCACACCACGTGTGCCTCCTCCCGATCAAACATACTCTTCAGTATACCACACCCTACACCCGACTATAGACCGGCCGGTAGTGTTCCAGGTACGGCTGCAAGCTGCTTGACAGTTTTCCCCCCACCGCCGCTTCGATAAACAACAACCTGTTGTACTTTGCTGCCCGGTCGGAGGACGGAGCCCCTGTCTTGATTTGGCCCGCCGCCACCGCCACTGCCAGATCAGCGATAAACGCATCTTCGGTCTCCCCGCTCCTGTGCGAAACCACCACATTTTGCCCCGCTTCCTGCGCCAACAGAACAGCCTGCAGCGTCTCCGTTAATGTTCCCACTTGGTTCGGTTTTATCAACACCGCGTTGGTTGCTCCCCGCACTATGCCCTCACGAATACGAGTACTGTTAGTCGCGTACAAATCATCGCCCACCACTTGCGCCACCTCCCCGTTATCCTTCATAAACTGCTGCCACCCGTCCCACTCATCTTCAGCGAAAGGATCCTCAAAAGAAATCAGCGGGTAACGCTCCCGCCACGTCTTATACTGATAAGCCAAATCCCCCGCCGACATCATAGTCCCATCAAGCTGATACTGTTCAGTTTCCGCGTCATAAAATTCCGTGGCCGCCGCGTCAATGCCTAAAAAGGCATCAACCCCCGGCACGTAGCCAGCCTTTTCAATAGCCCGCACCAGAAACGTAAAGACCATCTCGCTAGTCTCCATCTTCGGCGCAAACCCGCCCTCATCAGCAATCTCCACTTGAAAACCCTCCGCCAACAGTAGCTCGCGCAGGGCGTGGTATACCTCCACTCCCATCCTCAAACTTTCAGCAAAACTCGGCGAGCCCACCGGCAGCACTTGGTACTCTTGAATTGATAACTTATTACTAGCATGTCTGCCTCCATTAATTAAATTCATCTGCGGTACCGGCAAAGTTGGTGTGCGATGCGCAAACAACTGCTGCAGATACAGGTACAGCGGCAAGCTCTGGCTGGCCGCTTCCGCGCGCGCACACGCCAAAGACACCGCCAGCAACGCATTAGCGCCCAGCCGCGACTTATCTGGCGTGCCGTCCAACTCCAGAAGCAGACGATCAATCTTGCTTTGGTTGGCCGTATCCTGACCAAACAACGCCGCCTGAATCTCTCCCTTCACGTTCTTAACTGCCTCCAAAACGCCTTTTCCTCCGTAGCGCCCCTCGTCGTTGTCGCGCAACTCTGTAGCCTCGTGCCGCCCCGTGGAAATACCCGATGGCACGGCGGCCTGCCCGGACGTCCCGCCCGCTACCGTTACCGTAGCCTGCACAGTGGGATTACCGCGAGAATCCAGCACCTCTAATGCTGCTATGCTTTCAATTTTCGGCATACAATGGCTCTAGCCCCGGCATAACTTCCCCTCCCAGAAACGCCACCATGGCTCCGCCCCCCACCGACACATGATCAAAACGATTAGTCAGGCCCATCTGCTCCAGCGCGCGTACCGTATCGCCCCCGCCCACCACACGCCAGGCAGAGAGACCTGCCATACCCTCCGCTAAACGCCGCGTGCCCCCCGCGTAAGCAGCCACTTCAAACTTACCCAGCGGCCCATTCCACATAACAGTCGCTGCTTCCCGTAAAACATTCAGCCAGTGCTCCGCCGCGGCCGGCCCTACGTCCCACACACCATCAGCATCAGGGGGTATATCATCAATTGACACTACCCTCACGGACGAGCCAACACCGTCCGGTGGGCCAATCACCACATCTTTAGGTAACACAATCTTATCCGCCGCCCCTGCCCACAAACGTTCCGCTACCACCAAATCCTCACTGTCAAAATGATTTGGAGAACATCTGCCCTGCGCCGCCAGAAAAGTATTAGCCATAACACCGCCCAAGCACAACTTGTCCACGCTGTTCAGCAACTTCTCGAGTAAATTTACCTTAGTTTGCACCTTAACTCCACTTATTACAGCAACATATGGCCGCTCCGGCCGTTGCCTAAGCCGCGTCAGCGCGTCATATTCAGACACCGTGCGCCGTCCCGCACAGGCCGGCAGAAGCTTCGGCAACAGTGCCACTGAAGTGTGATCCCGATGCGACACGCTAAACGCTTCGTTCACATACATCTGCCCGGCCTGCGACAGCTCCTCGGCAAATTTTCTACTCCCCCTGACCTCTCGCTCGTCAAGCCGCACATTAGGCAGCAACGCTACACTGCCTTGCTCCATCCCGGCCACGACCGCCTGCACGTCATCGCCCGCCAGATGTTTAAGAGCACGTATTTCTTCACGCAACAATTCCCCCAGCCGCCGACGCACCGGCTCCAAGTCCGCTTCGCCACCCTCCCCCTCTTCAGGCCGCCCCCGATGAGTCAGCAGTAACACCTTACAGCGCCGCTGCACCAGCTCCTCAATTGTTGGCACCGCTGCCTTAATCCGATAGTCCTCGTAGTCTTCGATGGTCCCCCCTGCTCCTGCTGTCACATTAAAATCCACCCGCACCAACACTTGCTTGCCATCCAGCGGCACATCATCCATGCCTATCAGTCCCCTATCCCCAGCAGTTTCTTGCATATCTTTTCATATTACCCCCCCTGCCTCCAAAATTGTATTGTCATAAGAATTGTTATAGCGTATTGACATGAAAATAATCGTTGCCGGCAGTCCCGAAATCGCCAGCCACCAGGCTACAAATATCATCAGCCGGCAACTAAGCAAAAAGCCCAACACGGCCTTTCTACTGCCCACCGGCAGCACCCCTTTGCCCCTATATCGCCTATTGACGGAAAAAGTAAAAACAGGCGCTATCTCCTTCGCTCACGCTCAAACATTCAATCTCGACGAATATTTAGGCCTGGACAAGAACCATCCCCAGAGCTATCACCGCTTCATGCAGGACAACTTGTTTAGCAAAATTGACATAAAAAAAAGTAATGTCTTCCTCCCCGCCCCCCAGCCTAAAAAACCAAGACTCTCCTGTCAAAAATACGAGGAGCAAATTGCGCGCTCCGGCCTCGACCTAGCTATTCTAGGTATCGGTCACAACGGGCATCTAGCTTTCAATGAACCCGGCACTAGCTTTTCCTCCCGGACACATATTGCTCGACTGTCCCCCCTCACCATTAAAGCCAACAGCCGCTTCTTTACTTCCCTCCCCCAAGTGCCAAAACAAGCCACCACCGTTGGTTTAAAAACCATTATGAGCGCTAAGAGAATTGTCTTACTCGCCTACGGCCCAGAGAAAGCCCAGATCGTGGCCGTCGCT